>JAREAF010000356.1 GCA_029240475.1 Rhodospirillales bacterium
CGTTCGAGCCGATGGGCGAGCACCGGGTCAAGAACATCGCCGAGCCGGTCACCGTCTATCGTGTCAACCTGGACGCGCCGGGCCGCGCTCTCCGCCGCCGACCGGCATGGGCGCAACGTTCTTGGCAGGCGGCCGCCGCCGCGACCCTTCTGATCCTCGCGGGCGCTGCCGCGGGTGCCTGGTACGCCCTCTGGCCGCAACGGTCTGCGCCGTCTGTCGTCGAAGCGGCTACAAGGGAGTCATTGGGCGAGAAGCCCGCGCTGCCCTTACCCGACAAGCCCTCGATCGCAGTCCTGCCCTTCGACAACCTCTCGGGCGAAGCGAGCTACGAACGCTTGGCCGACGGCATCACTGAAGACATCATCAGCGATCTCTCGCGCTTTCACGACCTCTTCGTCATCGCACGCAACTCGACCTTCGTCTACAAGGACAAGCCCACGGATATCCGACAGGTCGCACGCGAACTCGGCGTCCAGTACGTCATCGAAGGTAGCCTACAGGCGGAAAATCACCGGGTGCGAATCACTGCGCAGTTGATTGACGCCGCGACCGGCAATCACGTCTGGTCAGAGCAGTATGAGCGTCCGCTCGACGACGTCTTCGCTATTCAGGATGAGGTGACCAGTGCGATTGCGGCATCGCTTCCCGGATTTCATGGCGTTCTTGCCCGTGCCCGCAGAGAGCTGGCCCGACGCAAGCCACCGATTGACCTCCAAGCGTACGACTACTATACGCTGGGCATAGAGCATAAACATCGCTTCACAGAAACTGATAACAACAAAGCGAAGGAATTCTTTCATAAAGCGCTCAATCTCGACCCGAATTTCGCGCGCGCCCATATCGGCTTGGCGTGGGCCCATCTCCTCGACATCGATTTCGGGTGGACAAAATCGCGGCAGCAGTCGATGGAACATTTGATCAATGCGACGCGGAAAGCAATAGCTCTAGATCCTTACGACGGTGAAGCGCGTATGGCATTTGGTATTTACTATCAATATTTGAACGATTTTGCGCGGGCTGTGGAAGAGATCGACCAGTCTGTGGAGCTCAATCCCAGTAGCGCCGATCAGCTAGCGCAAGCGGCTTGGGTCCTGACCCGAGCTGGTGAGCCGGAACGGAGTCTCGAATTGATGGAACGCGCGGTCCGCCTCAATCCGCATCATCCTGATTGGTATGGCGGTGCGATGCGGGAAACGTATTTCCACAACAGTCGGTTTGAGGAGACGATCGCCGTGTCCAGGACGCGGCTCTATCCGGAGCCGATCTGGGACCCACTTTATCGCGTCATGAGCTATGCCCAGCTCGGTCGTCAAGAGGAAGCTGCGCTTGAGGTGAAGCAGGTCTTGGTGGACCAGCCGGACTACTCTGCCGAGAAGTGCATCAACGACACCGGGACGTACGCCCGCGACGTGGAGCTGAACCTGTTTCTCGACAGCAATCGCAAGGCCGACCTGCCGATCTGTGCGACCGAGGAGCAGCTCGCGAAGTACACCGACGTGATGCGCCTGCCGGAGTGCGATGCCGCGCGCGCCCGTAGCTGATGCCGCGGCGGTTACGCCTTGAGGATGCTCGAGTCCAGCTCCGGTGGCGCGAGTTCCCCGATGGCGAGCGTCAGCTGGACCGGCGCGGTTTCCGGCGCGGCGCGGGCGAAGTTCGAGGCGGTGAGGCCCAGGAGGCGGACGGGCCGGGCGGGTGGGGCGGGCGTGTGCAGGAGCCAGCGGGCGAGCTGCATCAGCTCCTCGGCCGAATGCACCGGGTCGGCGAGCGTGTGCTGGCGGGTGTTCACGGTGAAGTCGTGGTGCTTGATCTTGAGGGTGACGGTGCGCCCGAACAGATCGGCTCCGGCCATGCGCTCGGCGACCCGCTCGGCGATCGGCCGGAGCGCCTCGAGCATGGCGTCGGGTGCCTTGAGGTCGGTCGCGAAGGTCTCCTCGGCGCCGATCGACTTGTAGGGGCGATCGGGCGAGACCTCGCGCTCGTCCTCGCCGCGCGCGATCCGGAAGTAGTGGCGGCCGACCTTGCCGAAGCGGTTGACCAGCTCCGCCTCGGAGCGCGCGCAGAGATCGGCGCCGTCGTGGATCCCGGCCTCCTTCATCTTGCGCGCGGTGACCGGGCCTATGCCGAAGAAGCGCTCGATCGGCAGCCTGGCGATGAACGCCGCGGCGTCCTCGGGCCGGATCACGGTGAGGCCGTCGGGCTTGTCGATGTCCGAGGCGACCTTGGCCAGGAACTTGTTGAAGGACACGCCCGCCGAGGCGGTGAGGCCGGTCGCGGCGAGGATCTCGCGCTTGATCGCGCGGGCAATCGCGGTCGCGGAGAGGGTGCCGCACTTCGGCGCCGTGACGTCGAGATAGGCCTCGTCGAGCGAGAGCGGCTCGACGAGATCGGTGTAGCCGAGGAAGATCTCGCGGATCTGGCTGCTCGCGGCCTGGTAGGCGTCGAAGCGGGTGCGCACGAAGACCAGCTCGGGGCACAGCCTTCGCGCCTGGAAGCCCGGCATCGCCGAGCGCACGCCGAAGACGCGCGCCTCGTAGCTCGCGGCCATGACCACGCCGCGCGGCCCGCCGCCGCCGACCGCGACCGGCTTGCCCCTGAGCGCGGGGTCGTCGCGCTGCTCGACGGAGGCGTAGAACGCGTCCATGTCGACATGGATGATCTTGCGCAGCGCCGGCGGCGCCGGTGGCGCGGGCTGCACCAGCGGTCGGCCCACCTGCCTGGCGCTGCGCTCATCGGGGCTCGGGGACATCGAGATCGCGACAGATCCTACGCGCCAGAAACTCGTTGATCTCGCGATGCCGGGGCACCGTCGATACCTTGCCGCTGCGGCGGTTGACGTACACGGTATGGTTGGCAGCTCGCAGCCGTGCCGCTCGAGATGGCAGATAGCGCCGCTTCACTCGGCAGGCACGCGGATCGGCTCCCGGATCACCTCCTGCCCGGCAAGCTCGCGCTCGGCCGACGCCCGATTGATCTTAAGGACCAGCTGTATGGCCTCGCGCAGGTTGAGCCTGGTCTCCGCCAGCGTCGCGCCCTGCGTGTTGGCGCCAGGAAGCTCCTCGACGAAATCGATGTAGCCGCCCGGCACCTTGCGGAAGACCGCCGTCAGCTCCAGCTGCCGTTGCACAGTCGTCATGGCGCGATCCATTCCTGCCGCAGGCTGTCAGGGCCGATCGACCCAACCCTATCACAGCCGCTCCTTGGCGTCGTACAGCTTGAGCACGGCGAGGCCGTCGAGCTGGCCGTGGCCCTTGGCGTTGAGGATCCGGAACAGGGACGCCGCCTGGGCGCTCATCGGGGTCGGCACCTGCAGCGCCTTGGCCAGATCATGGAGCATGTCGAGGTCCTTGAGCGCCTGGAAGGCGTAGCCGGCGGGCGCGAAGTCGCGCGCGACCAGGCGCGGATAGAGCTTCTGGAGCATGGTGCTGCCGGCGTAGCCGGCGCCGAGCGCCTGCGGAATCTTCGCCGCGTCGACCCCGCCCGCCTCGGCCAGCGCGAGCGCCTCGGCCAGCACGCAGTAGTTGTTCAGGACCAGGACCTGATTGACCATCTTGGTGGTCTGGCCGGCGCCGACCGGGCCCATATGGGTGCACTGGCCGAGGTCGGCCAGCACCGGCCGCGCCTTGGCCGCGTCCGCCTCCGTGCCGCCGGCCATGATCGCGAGCGTCCCGGCCGCGGCGGCGGGCGGCCCGCCCGAGACCGGCGCATCGACCCAGCCTATGCCGGCGTCGGTCCGGAGCCGCTCGGCGAACCCCCTGGTCACCCCGGCATCGGTCGTAGAATGGTCGACCAGCAGCTTGCCCGGAGCACCCCCCGCCGCCACCCCGTCCGGGCCGAACACCGCCTGGGCGAGGTCGTCCTTGGTCATGACGCAGACGTGGACGAGCTCGCTCGCCCGGGCGACCTCGGCGGCCGAGCCCGCCGGCTCGACCCCATGGGCCTCTGCGGCCGCGATCTGCTGCGGCCGGAGGTCGTAGCCGGTGACGCGATAGCCGCAGGCGACGAGGCGTCGGGTGAACGCCTGGCCCATCAGCCCGAGCCCGATGAAGCCGATGCTGCCCTTGCCGTCGGCCATGGTCCGCCTCCCCGGCTTGCCGATCCGGCCCGATCATGGCCGCCCGGCCGGGCGCTGGCCAGCCCTGGCGAACAGAGGTGAGTCCGATCCGCGCAGGCACCGCTCGGCGAGCCAGCGGCGAGGCCTCGATCGCCCCTTGACGCCCCGCCAGGCGCTACTCGGGTGCGCGGGCGGCCGCTTGCG
>JAREAF010000357.1 GCA_029240475.1 Rhodospirillales bacterium
CGCGGTCCTCGAGCCCGGCGAGAGGCTGTCGAAGGGCGACTCGGCCGCGCCGCCGGAGCGCTGCGACACGAAGATGTCGTTCAGGATCGCGGCGACCTTCTGAGCGTTGCCGAACTTGACGCGACGATCATCAGCCTGATCCTCGGGCTCGTCGGCCCGCGCGTCCTCAATTATCTCGGCGAATCGCGGACCAAGACCGCAAAGCTCCAGATCGAGAACCTCGGCTCGGCGCTCGACCTGTTCTATCTCGATGCGGGACGCTACCCGACCACCGCCGAGGGTCTCAACGCCCTGGTTCAGAAGCCGACCGGCATCCAGGCCTGGAACGGACCCTATCTCAAGGGCAGCAAGCTGCCGGTGGACCCGTGGGGCAATCCCTATCAGTATCGCTCCCCGGTGGAGCGGGCGCCCTATGAAATCGTGTCTCACGGCGCCGACGGCCGCGAAGGCGGCACGGGAACGGCGGCGGACCTTTCGAACCTCGAGCGCTGACGCGCAACGCGGCTTCACGCTCATCGAGACCATGGCGGTAATGGCGATCGTCGCGCTCGTCGCCTCGATCGCCGTCACGATGACCAAAGGGACCGGGCGCGGACAGCTCAAGGCGCTGGCCCTCGAGACCGCGGATCTCCTGCGCCGCGAGCGGCTCAGCGCCACGCTCACCGGACGCAGCCGCGAGGTCTTCATCGACGGCGAGAGCCGCACGCTCGCCGGGCTCGGCCGCAAGTCGGTCGCGGTGCCGAAGGATGTCGTCCTCGATCTCATCGGCGCGGACGCTTCGCGGGCGGGGCGCCGCCTGGTCGTCCGCTTCGAGCCCGACGGCTCGTCGACCGGCGCCGCGCTGCGGCTCTCGCGCGAGCGCGTCGGTTACGAGATCCGGGTGAACTGGTACACCGGCGGGGTCGCGATCGTTGAGCCCTGAGCTGCGAGGACGGCGCGCCGGCTTCACGCTGGTCGAGGCGCTCGTCTCGCTGGCGCTGATCCTCGCCTTCGCTGCGGCGGTGGTGCCGTTCCTGTTCCAGTCGCGGAACATCATGAGCCAGGCGGATCGTCGCGTCGCCGCCCATGTCCTGCTGCGCGCGCTGATCGCGGCGCCCTCGCGCACCGCGGTCCCGACGACGCGCGAGGGCGAGACCTCCGGCCTGCGCTGGCGCGTGGTCGCGCAGCCGGTTCCGCTGCCGATGCTCCCGCCCCGGCAAGGGCTCGACTGGGTGCCGGTCCGCATCTCGGCGTCCGTCTCCTGGGGGCCCGGCCGGGTCATCGGCGCCGAGACCATCCGCTTGGGGCGCCCGCCATGAGCGCATCGCGCCGCCGGGCGCGCGCCCGCGCGGGCGGCTTCACGCTGCTCGAGCTCATCGCCGCGCTGGCGATCGGATCGGTGGTTCTCGCGGCCCTCGCGGGGCTGATCCGCAACGTCGGCCTGTCCTTCGAGGCCGGCACCCGCGGCGTGAGCAATGCCGAGCGGGTCATGCTCGCAGCCGAGCGCATGACGGCCGATTTCGCTTCGGCGCGCTATCTCCAGAGAGCGGTCGACGGACAGGTCAAATCGATGTTCGTCGGCGGCCCGAAGAAGGTCGCCTTCGTCGGCGCCGCCGCGGTCGCCGCGGGGCCGCAAGGCGATGAAGTCGTGGTGTTCGAGGTGGAGGAGGCCGGCGACACGGCGCGACTGGTGCGGCGGCGCGCCCGCTGGCTCGGCCACCGCACCTCGCTCGCCGATGTCAAGCCCGTCGATGCCGTGATCCTGCTCGAGGGACGGCTGCAGATCGCCTTCGGCTATGCCGACCGCAGCCTCGTCTGGAAGGACCGCTGGCTCGACGCGCCCGACCTGCCCCGCTACGTCCGCCTCGTCCTGCGCGATCGCGCCACCGGCGCGGCCGCGCTTCCGCCGCTGGATTTCCCGATCCGGTCGGACGCGCCGCCGCTCTGCTCGAAGGCCGAGGCGACGCCGGCCTGCATCCCGGCCGCGCAGCAGCCGCAGCAGGCCGCGCCCGCCGCTCCGGCTCCGGCCGGCGGGAGCAGCCAGCGGTGAAACGGCACCGGGCCAGCCGGGGCGTGATCCTGGTCGCGGTCCTGTGGACCATCGCGCTGCTCTCCGGGCTTGCTATGGCCGCCTCGACGACCTTCCGCAGCTTCGCCGGCGTGGTGACCGTCCACCGCGACAGGCTGCGCGCCGATGCGCTCCTCACCGCCGGGCTGGAGGTTGCGGCGGGTCTCGTGCGGCGGTTCGAGTTCGAGGAGATCCCGCTGCGCGAGATCGAGACCAGCGTCGCCTTGTCCGGCGGCTCGGTGCGGATGCGCATCGAGGACGAAGGCGGCCGCATCGATCTCGGCAAGGCGCCGGTCGAGCTTCTCGCATCGCTGTTTCGATCGCTCGGCGCGCGCGACGCCGAGGCGCTCGCGCAACGGGTGGTTGAGTGGCGCACGCCCGCAGGCGCCGACCCGCTCAATCCGCAAGCCATCCCGGTGCAGGATGAGACCAAGCCGCCGCAGGCGGCCGCCGGGACCGATCTCGAATTCCCGTTCAGCGATGTCCGCCAGCTCGCGCTGGTGCCCGGCGTTCCGCCGGCGCTCGTGGACGCGGCCGCGCCGCTGCTGACGGTGTTCGGCAGCGCGACCGTCAATCCGCTGACCGCGCCGTCCGCGGTCATTGCCGCGCTTCCCGGCCTCGATGCCTCGCGGGCGCGCGCCTTCCTCGATGCGCGCCGCCGCGGGCCCGCCGATGTCGCACGCCTCGGCGCCATGCTGGCCTCGGCCCAGCAGCATCTTGCCGCGGCGCCGCAGCGCGTCGCCTCGGTCCAGCTCACCGTTACCCTCGATGACGGCTTCACGGCCCGGGCCGCAGCCGTGATAGTGGCGTCGTCGAGGACGCCGAGCCCTATCGCATTCTGGCCTGGAACCCCTTAGGATCGGCCCGCGAGGAACGGCAAAGAACAGCCAAGTAATTCATGCCCGCCGCTACAATATTGACTCGATGGATCGACATGCTCGCCGCGCTTGCAGTCCGATGGCGCGAGCAGTGGCGCGCACGGCGCGTGCTCACGGTGGCGCACGAGAAGGAAGGTTTGGTCTTCCGCCGCCATGCCGCCGGCAAGAATGTTGTGCTCGCCTTCGTCCAGGACGGCGCGCCGCTGCCGGAAGCCGTCGCCAAGGCGGGCCGGGATGCGCTGGTCGTCCTGGAGCTTGCGCCGGAGAAGGTCGTCCAGGGCCGGCTGAGCCTGCCGCCGCAGGCGCGCGAGTTCCTGCCCGGCATCGTGCGCAACCAGATCGAGCGCCTGTCGCCGTGGAAGGCCGATCAGGCGGTCTATGGCTACGAGGTCGCCGACAGCGAGTCCGGGCTCGATGTGTCGGTGTCGATCACGTCGCGCGGGGTCGTCGACACGGCCCGCGACGAGCTCTCGGCCATCGGGATCACGGCGGATCGGATCGCCGTGCGGCCCGGCGGCGACGGCAACGGTCGCCTCGTCGCGTTGTGGTCGCGCGCGGCCGACTCGCCCGGCGAATCTCTGGCCCGAGCGCGGCGGGCGATCGCGGTCGGCCTTGCGGCCTGCGTCCTTTGCACGGTCGCGGTGAGCGGCTGGGCCCTCAACGCGAGCGCGACCATGCAGGGGGAAAGCGAGGAGCTCGCATCGCGCCTGCGCGCCGTGCAGCGCCAGGTGCAAGGGGCGCGGGCGGCGACGTCGCCTGCCGGGCGAAAGCCGCTCGAGCGCGCCTGGGCCGCAAAGGAGGCGGCGCCCTCGGCCTTGATCACGCTCGAGGCGCTGTCGCGCATCCTGCCCGAGACCGCGTATCTGACCGACCTCAGCATCGAAGGCCCGCTCCTGCGCATCATCGGGCTCACGAGCGACGCCCCCGCGCTGATCGCGCCGCTCGAGGCCTCGGGGCACTTGACCGAGGTCCGCTTCTTCGCGCCGACGACGCGGAACCCCGAAGGCACGCATTTCAGGTTCCACATAGAGGCCCGCATCCAGCCGCGGCTCGAGGTGGCGGTCCGATGAGGCGCATTGCGCTCACGCGGCCGCAGGCGGCGGCGATTGCCGCGCTTGTCGCAATGCTGCTCGTCTGCGGCGCGGCGATCGGCATCTCCCTTCAAATGCGCTCGGCTGCGGCCGACGAACTGGCGGAGCGGCGCGCCGTGCTTGCCCGGCTCGTCCAAGCTTCGAAGGGCGGCGGCGCCGTCGAGCCGGCGCGGGTTCGTGAAGCTCCGCCGGAGGCCTTCATCGGTGCGCCCTCGCAAGGACAGGCGGGCGCGCAGCTTCAAAGCTATTTCTCGCGCCTTGCGCTCGATCAGAATGCCGCGGTCGCCTCCTCCGCCGTGGAGCCGCCGATGCAGGAGGCGCCGGACGCCATTCGTATCCAGGCAACCCTCGAGATCTCGCTCAACGCGCTCCAGGCGCTGC
>JAREAF010000358.1 GCA_029240475.1 Rhodospirillales bacterium
TTGGTTCTCGTACACCTGCGGTTTTTTGGCAACAGGCATGAGCCATTCGCATGCCCAGCCCGGAAACCCCTCCGAAGAGACAGTGTTGTTACCGATTCTAGGCCGCCGGCCGCGTCCGCCGCCGCCGCGCCCGCGCCTCCGCGGCCTCGGCGAAGGCCCGGAACATGGCCATGGAGACCGGGTTTTCGGTGGCCCGGTACTCCGGGTGCCATTGCACGCCCAGGGCAAAGCCGCGCGCTCCCGCGACGCTGACCGCCTCGATCAGCCCGTCCGGCGCGACCGCCTCCACCATGAGACCCTCCGCCAGTCGGTCGATCGCCTGCCAATGCAGCGAGTTCACCTGCACCTCGGTCTGCCCGAGCAGCCGGTGGAGCACGCCGCCCGGCGTGATCGCGATGGGGTGGCGCGGCCCGTAAGCCTCCTCATAGGGCACGTCCTGCACCATGCGGTGGTCGAGCTTGCCCTCGACTTGATGAACCTGCTGGTGCAGCGTGCCGCCGAGGGCGACATTCAGCTCCTGCAGGCCCCGGCAGATGGCGAAGACCGGCAGCCCCTGCGCCAGCGCCTCGCGGATCAGCGGCAGGGTGGTGGCATCGCGCGAAGGGTCGTGCGGGCTCTCGGCGCGCTCCAGCGTGCGGCCGTAGTGATGCGGCTCGACGTTCGAGCGGCTTCCGGTGACGAGCAGGCCGTCCATGCGCGCGACGAGATCGGGGATGTCGTAGAAGCTCCCCAGGGCCGGGATGAGCCAGGGCAGCCCGCCGACCGCATCGGATACGGCGGTGATGTATTTCTCCCCGACCGCGTGGAAGGGCAGCCCGTCCACCTCCTTGACGCAGGCCGGTATGCCGATGAGTGGTCTGCCGCTCATACCCTGCAAAGTCCGCTTTCGAACCAGTCTGGCTAAGGATATTTAAGGAACATGGAGGAATTGGGCGAGGGCCTGCTGGCCTACAAGGGGGTTGCAGTCGGCGCATGGCTGGCGCTGCTGCTGGCGGCCGAGCGGCTGCGGCCGGCCGTGGCGTTCCCGAAGGCCGGGACCTGGAGCCGCCCCGCGCGCAACCTCGCCTTCCTGGCGATCTCGGCGGCGGTTTCTCTGGCGATCGTCGTCCCGGTCTCGAAATGGGCGGCGGGGCTGCAGCTGGGCCTGCGGCCCGGCTGGGCGCTGGGCTGGACGGGGCTGCTGTTCGACCTCTTGCTGCTGGATTTCCTGATCTATTGGTGGCACCGGGCGAACCATCGATTCCCGTTCCTGTGGCGGTTCCACGAGGTGCATCACCTCGACCGCTTCCTCGACGTCACCACATCGGTTCGGTTCCATTTCGGGGAGGTGATCCTGTCGGCCCTGGCGCGCGCGGCCGTGATCGCCCTCTTCACGATCCCGCTCTCGTCGGTGCTGGCCTTCGAGGCGCTGGTGCTGGCGGGCGCCGCCTTCCACCACTCCAACCTCAAGCTGCCGGCGAGGCTGGAGCGGGCGCTGTCCTGGATCGTGGTGACGCCGTCCATCCACTGGGTGCATCATCATCGCGTGCGCCGCGACACCGACAGCAATTATGCGACGGTGCTGAGCCTCTGGGACCGGCTGTTCGGCTCGGTGAGCCCGACCCGCCGCACGCCGGAGATGGAGATCGGCGTCGAGGGCCGGGAGGAGCAGGACCTGCCGCGGCTGCTGGTCAGGCCGTTCCGGCCGGCCGCCTAGTCCGTCCGATTCGCCGGTCCCTTCGCCGTCGGCAGCGCGAACAGCCGGGGGTCGAGCGCGACGTCGAACTCGGCCTGCGTCAGCACCACCTGCGTCTTGATTCCCTGCGCGTCGGTCACGGTCCACTGCTTGAGCGCCAGCGGCCGGTCCTCGAACACCATCAGCACCGAGCCCGCGCCCTCGTCCTTGGCGTCGACCACCTCGACCCGCAGCGAGCCCGGCCCGCGCTCGAAGCTCTTCACCGTCACCCCTTGCGTGAGGCTGATCTTGTCCTTGAGCAGGAAGGCGGCGGGCGTGGAGGAGAGCGGCAGCGTCGTCACCTGGTCGATCTCGGCGTCTTAATAGACCAGCGCGCCGGAGGAGGCGACCAGCAGGTAGGGCGTCGGCGGGTCGTACTCCACGCGCATGCGGCCGGGCCGGGCCAGAAAGATGCGCCCCGTGGCCACGCGGCCTTCCTGGTCATATTGCTGGAATTCCGCCGCCATGGTGCGGATCGAATCGAGATAGCGCTCGATCTCGGCGAGGTCGGCGAGATCGGAGGGTTGCAGCGCCGCGCGAAGCGGCCGGCCGAGCAGGGCCAGCGCAGCCGCCCCCGCGACAGCTGCGAGAAACGCGCGTCTCGTGATCAACGGCACCGGCATCTTCCGCACTCCGGACCTTTCCATCGAGTCTTCCGGCCGCTCGCAGCCGCTCATCCCCGAGACATAGGCACGGGATCCCGCGCCCTCAATCCCGCGCGTCGATCGAGCGCGCCAGCACCTCGCGCTTGCCGACATGGTTCGCGGTCGAGACCACGCCCTCGCGCTCCATCTGCTCGACGATGCGGGCGGCGCGGTTGTAGCCGATCTGCAGATGCCGCTGGATGAAGCTGGTCGAGCATTTGCGCTCGCGCGTGACCAGCGCCACCGCCTGGTCGTAGAGCTGGTCGCCCGAGCCGCCCTCCTCGCCCATTTCGGCGAAGCCCGCCGCGTCCTCCTCGTCCTCGGTGACGGACTCGATGTAGCTGGGCTCGCCCTGCGATTTGAGGAAGCTCACCACCTGCTCGACCTCCTGGTCGGAGACGAACGGCCCGTGCACGCGCGTGATGCGCCCGCCATTGGCCATGTAGAGCATGTCGCCTTGTCCCAGGAGCTGCTCGGCGCCCATTTCGCCCAGGATGGTGCGGCTGTCGATCTTCGAAGTGACGTGGAAGGAGATGCGGGTCGGGAAATTGGCCTTGATGGTGCCGGTGATGACGTCGACCGAGGGGCGCTGCGTCGCCATGATCAGATGGATTCCGGCCGCGCGCGCCATCTGCGCGAGGCGCTGCACCGCGGCCTCGATGTCCTTGCCGGCGACCAGCATGAGGTCGGCCATCTCGTCCACCACCACGACGATGAGCGGCAGCGGCTCGAGATCGAACGGCTCCTCCTCCCAGACCGGCGCGCCGGTCTCGGGATCGAAGCCGGTCTGCACCTTGCGCGTCAGCACCTCGCCGTTCTTGCGGGCCTCGGCGACTCTTGCGTTGTAGCCCTCGATGTTGCGCACGCCGAGCTTCGACATGGCGCGGTAGCGGTTCTCCATCTCCTTGACCGCCCATTTGAGCGCCACCACCGCCTTGCGCGGCTCGGTCACGACCGGCGCAAGCAGATGGGGAATGCCGTCATAGACCGACAGCTCCAGCATCTTCGGGTCGATCATGATGAAGCGGCACTTGTCGGGCGAGAGCCGATAGAGCAGCGAGAGGATCATGGTGTTGATCGCCACCGACTTGCCCGAGCCGGTGGTGCCGGCGATCAGCAGATGGGGCATGCGCGCGAGATCGACGATCACCGGCCCGCCGCCGATATCCTTGCCGAGCACGAGCGCGAGCTTGCCGCCGCTGCGCTCATAAGGCTCGGAGGCGAGCAGCTCGCGTAAGTAAACGATCTCGCGCCGGGCGTTGGGCAGCTCGATGCCGATGACGCTGCGGCCGGGCACGACGGCGACGCGCACCGAGACCGCGCTCATCGAGCGGGCGATGTCGTCGGCGAGGCCCACGACGCGGCTGGTCTTGGTGCCGGGCGCGGGCTCCAACTCGTAGAGCGTGACGACCGGGCCGGGGCGCACCTTCACGATCTGGCCGCGCACGCCAAAATCCTCGAGCACGGATTCGAGCAGGCGCGCGTTCTTCTCGAGCGATTCCTCCGAGGCGACCTTGCCGCGCTCGGGCGGCGCCGGGGCGAGCAGGTCCAAGGGCGGGAGCTGATGCTCCTCGCCCAGGAGGTCCAGCGTCTGCTGGCCGGCGCGCCGGCCGCGCTTGGGCGCCGCGGGCTTCTCGATCTTCGGGGCCGCCCGCGCCGCGCGCGGGGAGGGCGGAGCCAAGACCTCCTCCTCATCGTCCTCCATCTCAAGCGGATCTTCGAACGGCTCGTCCTCCGCGAAATCATCGCTCAGATGCGGCTCGATGCGGGTGCGCCGGCGCTCGGCGGCGCGGCTGGCCCTCCGCTCCGCGGTGCGTCCGGCGAAGAGATTGCTGCGGGCGATGCGGCCCGCCAGGGCGACCGCCGCCCGGCCGAGCAAGCCGGACATGCGGAACAGGCGCTCGGCTCCGGCGCGCCACTCCTCGACCGAATAGGCCAGCGCGTAATAGGTCAGCGCCAAGCCCGCCCCCAACCCGGCGAAGGCGAGGAGCGCGCGGTCGAGGCCGGTGCCGCCCGCG
>JAREAF010000359.1 GCA_029240475.1 Rhodospirillales bacterium
CAAGATGCAGAAGATCCGCTGCGGGATCGACCGCCTCCTATCGAAATTGCCAGAGAGCCTTGCCGCCGAGCCGGAGGTGGAGCTGCTCAGTCAATTCCGATCGCGTACGGTGATCAACATCATTCATCTCATCTACACGGACAAGGACTACGAGACCTTCTCCAAGGACTACGAATTCTCGCGCACCAGCATGCGCGAGCACTGGCAGGCTGGCCACGACGACACCGTCGAGACGCTCTCGCATCCGGAATGGCTGGCGCCGCCCCTGCCGTCAGTCGGCGTCGAGACACATGACATTCATCGCCATAAAGAGGGCCGTGCCGCCGAGGAGCCGGTCTGCCAGGCCCCATCTCCGCCACGGGCTCGCGCCACCTATCAGACCGAGTGATCTGGGTTGATATTCTGCACGCTGCCGATGCCGGAGATGCTCGTTGATTGTTCGGGGACGTGCGTTCCTGGGGAGCCATCATGCTGAAGAGGACAGCGGCTCGTATTCTATTCGGTTTGGCGGCTGCCACCGCGCTTGTATGGTGGAAGGGCCGCAGATCTATCCGAGCGCAATATCTGAGAGCGGACTCACAGAGCGACGTTGCTCCGTACCGAGATGCTAAGCTGCTGCTGGCCGCCGACGGGCTAATGGACGACGATGCTCTTGCCGACCGATCATCGGCAGACTCCTTTCCGGCGAGCGATCCCCCATCTCGAATGGGTACGCTCGTGGTGCGTTCGCCCCGACGTGAGCGGAAGACGCAGAATAAGCCTACTCTGCGGCGATAAGGTCGCGGGGAGCTGGAGGTATGTCCGGTCTGTACTTGCGCGATTGGTGCGCATGGGGATCCGCCGGGCGGGCATCGGTTACCCAAGCGCATCACTGCCCCAAAGCTCACGCAATCGCGCATCGCGGCCACAGCTGAAGCGATAGAATTTGTATTTGACCGGGTGCTTCTCGTAGAAGTCCTGGTGGTATTCCTCGGCCGGGTAAAAGGCCGAGGCCCTGGTGATCTCGGTCTTAATCGGCTCGTTGAAGCGGTTCGATTCCTCGAGCGCTTTCTTCGAGGCCTGTGCCGCCTGCAGCTGCGAATCGGTGTGGGCGAAAATTGCCGTACGATACTGGTCGCCGCGGTCGCAGAACTGTCCTCCGGCATCGAGCGGATCGACATTGCGCCAGAACACCTCCAGCAACCGCTCGTAACCGATCACGGCCGGATCGTAGAGGACCTCCACGGCCTCGGCATGGCCGGTGCCGCCAGCAGACACCTGCTCATAACTTGGACGATCCAGCTTTCCACCGGTATAGCCGGAGGTCGTGGAGACGACGCCATCCAGCTTGTCGAAGGGCGGCTCCATGCACCAAAAGCACCCCCCGGCAAACGTCGCCTTCGCGAGCGGTGGGGAAGGGTCGGTCTGCGCTCCAGACGGTCCGCCGATCAGGGCGGCGGCAAGGAGGAGGGTTGGCAGCAGACGAAGGATCATCATCGGGTTTCTCCAGAGTGTGCGCCGCCTCAGGCGGGGGAGAATTTGAGCGCAACCCCATTCATGCAGTAGCGCAGTCCCGTCGGCTCGGGCCCATCCTCGAAGACATGACCGAGATGACCGCCGCAGCGCCGGCAGTGGACCTCAGTGCGGACAAACAGCAGCAGCGTGCGGTCTGTTGAGGTCCCCACAGCCCCGTCGATCGGAGCCGTGAAGCTCGGCCAACCGGTGCCGCTGTCGAACTTGGATTCGGAGTGGAACAGCGGCAGGTCACACCCGGCACATGCAAAGATGCCCTCGCGGTGCTCCTTGTCGAGCGGACTGGATCCGGCCGGCTCCGTACCATGTCCCCGCAAGACCTTGAACTGGGCGGGGGTCAGGCGGGAGCGCCATTCCTCTTCGGACCGGTTTATCTCGAATGCCGTATCCATCGTTTTCGCCTTCGCAAAAAACCTAGGCATGATCGCTGCCCCCGCAAGTCCGGTTGCCAAGAGAAGAAGGTTCCGCCGGTTCATCGTCACTCTCTTTCGAACATCGTCTCAAGCTACACAGTCATGTGGGGTCGTTGTCGTCATGCACCCAATCAAATTTTCGCGAGGTGACGCCTCAGACCAAGTCTCCTTGCTGCGCTTCGTTGCAGAGCTCGACCAAAGGTCGCGCACCAACCGGTTGAGGGCGGCGAAGTCGCATCGGGAGCCGAGGCGGTACTGAAGCTCCTGGTCTGAGTAGTGCCAGGCAAGGCCGGCGGAAACCGCCCCTTCTGTCGCACCGCGGGCGGCGCGCTCGCGTCGTGCATCGTCTGCGCGCACGGTTCGCGAAATCGTACTGGCCCTGGGATGCTAGCGCAGCCTCGGAGGCGTCCGTTCGCTCCCACACGGCCGCTGTGAAGAGTGGAGAGAGGCACCCGGCGCTGTGCTGAGGTGGCCGACTTCGGCGGCGCGCTCATTCCGGCGGGCATCAAAGAAGGATCGTGCCAGTTCTATCTAGATCCGAGCCACCTTTTCGGCGGCGACCGGGACCGCAATCTGGAGACGCAAAGCGGGTGTGCCGTCAGGCTATCATTTCTCGCTTTCCCGCGCCTCTGTTGTCCTCACTGCTTTCAGCACCTCATGCCAGGTCGCTACCGCAACCTTGGCATCCGGTTCACGGCCTAACCGGCCGATCAGCGCATGTGCTAGAATTGCGGCAACAATTTGATCGCTATTCTCCATATCGCCCTCCAAGGATTTTATCAGACCAAAGCAGAGCACTTCGCGCCGGCGTCCTCCCGGGCTCGCATCGGAATAGTTCCTGGACAAGCGCGCAAGAGGAACAGCGTCGGTCGATCTGTCGCATGCCTCTCGGCGCACGCGTCACCCCGACGGACCCCGGGCCTTATCTTGCACGACCAGAGCGGGAGCACTAGAGTCTGGTGGTCGTCCTTCCGCTTGGTCGGCGTTATGCGTTTTCGGTATCGGGTGAGCCCTCGATGCCGAAACGACGCATTTCATTCCAGATGAAGTTCGATCCGCCGTTCGGGCCCGGGCGGCGGAGTTTTCCATGGTGTCGGAGAAGCTATGCCCATCGGTACCGTCAAGTGGTTCAACGCCCAGAAAGGTTATGGTTTCATTCAGCCGGAGGACAGCGACAAGGATGTCTTTGTCCACATCTCCGCGGTCGAGCGCTCCGGCCTCGGCAGCCTGAATGAGGGCCAGAAGCTCAGATACGAGCTGGAGCGCGATCAGCGCAGTGGCAAGATGTCTGCCACCAACCTGCAGGCGGTCTGAGCCGTCCTGAAACCCGAGAGACGGTTTAACCGTCCGTCGGATGGAGGGCGGCAGCGGATGCCGCCCTCCTTATTTAGCCGAAGCGGCTCTGGGTGGTGCAAGGTAGGGCCGGCCAACTCCAGATGAAGGTCAATGATTTTTGCCGGGACGAGTGTCCTGCGGCTGCTGGCAGGGGTGCGACGCCAGATCACTGCAGAACTGAAGAGGCTCCCAATCACTCGCTACGTTGGAAGGGCAATCTCATGCCGAAAGCTATCTTCGTCAACCTGCCGTGCCAGGACCTCAAGCGCTCCAAAACGTTCTTCGAGGCCCTGGGATTCACCTTCAACCCGCAATTCACGAATGAGGACGCTGCCTGCCTCGTCATATCGGATGCGATTTACGCAATGTTGCACACAACGACGAGCTTCCGGCGCTTTACGAGCAAGGACATTGCGGACGCGCACAAGACGACTGAGGCGCTGCTTGCACTTCAGGTGGACAGCAAGCAAGAGGTGAACGCGCTTCTCGACAAGGCGCTCGCCGCCGGCGGGCGCGCGCCGCGTGAGGCTCAGGACCATGGCTTCATGTATGAACGGGCCTTTGAAGACCCGGACGGTCATATCTGGGAAATCTTCTGGATGGATGCGCAAGCCGCACCGCGAGGGTGACGGCTTGCAGGCTGCGAATCCCGAGTGATCGTCCGGTTGTGGATCGCGCGGGCAATCGCCGTGCCAGGTGAAGGGGAATAGACGGCCGCCTGACTACGGAGGTTGGCCGGGGTGCTGATGAGAGCATCTGGCCGGTGATGGTCTCCCTTTTCTTAAAGAAGCTAGCCGAGCGTTGGTGCGAGGGCACCGAAACCGCAGCCTGATTAGAGCCCAACATCAGCATTCGCGCCGGCATCAGCGTCGACGCCGGCATCAACATCTGCACCGGCGTCAGCATCGACGCCGGCATCAGCATCGACACCGGCGTCAGCGTCGACCCCGGCGTCAGCATCGACCCCGGCATCAACATCGGCGCCGGCACCACCATCGGTGCCGGCTTCAGCATCGACCCCGGCGTCAGCATCGACCCCGGCGTCAGCATCGACCCCGGCGTCAGCATCGACCCCGGCGTCAGCATCGACCCCGGCATCAACATCGGC
>JAREAF010000029.1 GCA_029240475.1 Rhodospirillales bacterium
TGGAGCGCGCGCACCCGCCGGATCAACTCCGGCAGCGCCGCCTCCGTCGTCTTGACCAGGAGCATGGTCTCGGAGGCCTCCTCCACCCGTCCCTCCCAGCGATAGATCGAGCGGACGGCCGGCAGGATGTTCGCGCAGGACGCCAGCCGCTCCTCGACCAGCGCCCGGCCGATTCGCTCCGCCTCCTCGGGCGACGGCGCCGTGATCTCCACCATCAAGCTGCGCATCAGCGTCTGTCCTCCGTTCGATCCGACCGAATGAGCGGGTCCGGCCGCCCCTTTCCTGGAATTGCAGGCCCGCCCCGACCCTCGTAGGATGGATTTGGGGAACGCTGGTGCGGGCGCGGCAGGCGATGGTTGAGGGAGTGGATCTCGTGCAGGCGGGCGCGCGCGGCCAGCGGCCGACGCCCGAGCAGCGCGACTGGCTCAGGCGCGGGCTCGACCAGCCGGGAGGCAAGCTGCCGCTCTTCGACCGCTACGGCCAGAGCGTCAATCCCCGCACGATACGGGCCTGCATCGATCATGGCTGGGCCGAGCCCTGGTTCACCAATCCGCTGAAGCCCGATTGGCTGGTCTGCAAGCTGACGGCCGCGGGGCGCGCCGTCGCCAAGGGCGAGGGCTGACCTCTTTCAACTCAGGAGGAAACCCGCGCCGAGCGGATCATCCGGCTCGAGGGTGAAGCTCGCGCGCCCGGTGTAGTGGGCGCGCCCGCCGACCTCGACGGTAACGGCGCTGAAATCTCCGGCCCGGCCCTCGCGCAAGGCGCGCCCGGTGAAGATCGCGCCCGTGACGCTCTCGAAACGCCGCTCCTCGCCCAACCGCACCTGCCCGCGCGCATGCTGCAGAGCCATGCGCGCGGTCACGCCGCTCCCGGTCGGGCTGCGGTCGACCTCCCGCTCGGCGAAGACGCAGATGTTGGCGCTGGGCCGATCCGCGCCGTCGCCGCCGTCCGTCAGGATGGTGCCGTACAGGAAGGCGAGGTCCGGATCGTCCGGGTGGGCGAGCGGCAGTTGCTCCTTGGCCGCTTCCGTGACGCGGCTGGCGGCGTCCGTCAGCTCGCGGACGGAGGAGCGGCGAACATCCACACCCAGCCGCTCGGCCGGGAGGATGGCGTAGAACGCGCCGCCATAGCCGATGTCGAGCGTGACCGCGCCCATGCCCGGCACCTCGACGCGCCCGTCCAGCGCGAAACCAAAGGCGGGGACGCTCTCGAAGCGCACGGCCCCGGCGCGCCCCTGGCGGACTTCGACCTTCGTCCGCACCAGCCCGCAGGGGCACTGGATATTGACCGTGGTCTCGGGCTCCGATGCCGGCACCAGGCCGCTGTCGACCGCCCAGCGCCCGAGCGCGATCACCGCATGGCCGCACATCGTGCTGTAGCCCTCATTGTGGATGAAGAGCACGGCCAGATGCGCGTCCGGACGGTCCGGCTTGACCTGGATCACCCCATACATGTCGTAGTGCCCGCGCGGCTCGAAAATGAGCAGCCGGCGCAGATGGTCCAGATGCTCGCGCGCATGCCGTCGCTTGGCCAGGATGGTCGGGCCAGGCACCTCGGGGAAGCCGCCGACCACCAGTCGCACGGGCTCGCCGCCGGTATGCATCTCGATGGTCTCGATCTTGAGTTCCGGCATTGGTTAATGCATCGATTGCCGCGCGCTACCCCCGCACTCTCACCCGAAGGAACTCCCGCCTCCACCCAAGCTGCATTCCCTAGAACCGGCTTGCCGTGCTTGCTGTTGTATATTGTCGGGCGACAGGGGCCGGTCTTGCGGGGACGCATCACTTCATCGACGGTGGAATCGCTCCACGCTGGAGACCGGGACCAGTATATCTGGGATTTCGAGCTGCCCGGCTTCGGGGTGAAGGTCACGCCGGCCGGCAGCCGCGTCTATCTCGTGCAATATCGGATCGGCGGGCGCAAGGGCCGGACCCGGCGGGTGACCATCGGCCGCCACGGCTCGATCACCGCGGAAGCCGCGCGCGAGACGGCCGTGCGCATCAAGGAGACCATCAATTCGGGCCGTGATCCCGCCGCGGAGTTCAGCATGCGCCGAGCTGCCGCCATGCGGCCGCTGCCCACGCCCGCGCGGACGCTGCGGCTCCTGCGGGAAAAGGATGTGATCGGCGACTGGCCGGCCGATTCGCGCGGCCGCCGCTCGATCCTGAAGCGCGCCAAGCGCAGCGACTAGGCCGAGCTACGGCGCGCCATGCGGGCTGGACACCGCCCGCGCCCCCGCTACTCTGCGCCTTCAGGGGCTCAATTTAGGATGTTGGACCCATGCAGGGTGCGCCGGAACGGGCGTCCGGACGGCCGCCGCCGAGCGTCTGGGTGCTGTCCGGGCATAAGGCCGGCGACAACGCCCAGCTGCTGGCGCTCGCGGAGGCGCTCGGCTGGCCCTTCGAGGTGAAGCGCCTCGCCTACCGGAAGACCGAGCTCGCGACCAACCTGCTGCTGCGCGTGACGCTCGCGGGCACTGTGGCGCGCCGATCGAGTCCGCTGTCGCCGCCCTGGCCGGACCTCGTGCTGACCGCGGGACGCCGCAACGAGCCGGTTGCGCGCTGGATCAGGAGGCAATCGCGCGGCAGGACCAGGCTGGTGCATGTCGGCCGCCCATGGGCGCCGCCGAAGAAGTTCGATCTGGTGGTGACCACTCCCCAATATTTCGTCCCCGACCGCGCTAATGTCTTGACGATAGGCATGCCCCTGCACGCGATCACGCCCGCCGCCCTGGCGAAGGTGGCCGGCGCTTGGGAGCCGCGCCTCAGGCACCTTCCCACGCCGCGCATCGCCGTGCTCGTCGGCGGAGTCAGCTCACCCTATCGCTTCGGCGCGCAGGAAGGCGCCGCGCTCGGCCGGCTGGTCAATGCGCGCGCCGAGCAGACGCGCGGCTCGCTCCTGGTGACCACGAGCGCGAGGACCCCTCCGGAAACCGCCGCGGCGATCCAGAGCGCGCTGCGGGCCCCGCACCACTTTCATCGCTGGCAGGCGGGCTCCGCGGACAACCCCTATCGCGCCTTTCTTGCCTTGGCCGACGAGATCGTCGTCACCGGCGACAGCATCTCGATGCTGGCCGAGGCGACCGCAACGGGCAAGCCGGTCTTCATCTTCGACCTGGGAGGGATGCGCGAGCGCGGGCCGCGGCCGTTGCGGGCGGCCCGGGACGCGCGCTCTCTGCTGCATCTCATCCTGATGCGGATCGCGCCGCCCCGCATGCGCCGCGACACGCGGATCCTGCTGCAGTCGGCCGTGGCGAGCGGGCGGGCGGCGTGGCTCGGCGAGCCGGCTCCTCCCGGCGGGGCCGCTTCGGCGGAAGACTTGGCGCGCGCGGCGGCGGCGGTGCGGCGGCTGTTCGAAGCCTAGGCCGCCTGCAGCCGCTCCGGCAGGCTGCTGCGCTCGACCACTTCGAACGCGTCGGGGCGCACATGCTTGCGCGCAATCTCTTCCTTGACCAGCTCCTGGGTGACCACGCCGCGGTCAAGGCATTCGCGCAACAGGCCAAAGAACAGCCGCTCCTGGTTCGGGTCCGGATGCGGCATGTAGCGCCCGAGGAGGCCATAGTCCCCGAATGCCCAGCGGCGCGCCGCCATGACCCAGGCATAGACGGGGAAATACGGGATGCGCTCGGCAGGCAGATAATCGACGGGCAGGCCGGTCTTCCACGGCTGCGTCCGGCGGCGCGTGTTGTGGACCATCTTCGTGCGTGCCGTCAGCCGGTCGAAGTCGTTCCACTCCGGCTCGAACAGGCCGATGCTGCCCGCGGGCTCCATGAGCAGCGAGATCCACAGCATGTAGTCGCGCTTGAACTCGAACAGCTCGTTGAACTGCTCCTCGACGCGCCAGTGGGTGAGCTTGGCGCAGTCGAGCAGCATGACGCTGGAGGCATAGGCCATGCCGACCGTCTTGCGGCCGCGCTGGCGGCACAGGATCGCCTTGCCGCCCATGTCGCGGTTCAAGAGCTCGGTGATGTCGGCCACCGCGAAGATGTCCGGATCGATCACGACGGCCCTGCCGCGATAGCCCATCAACTCCGGCGGCGTGAAGCGCAGCGGCGTGAAGGATTGCAGATCGTCGTTGCGCCAAATGCGCCGCACGCCCTCGCGCAAATACGGCTGCCCCTCCTTGGCCGCGAAGAATGAATAGTCCGCGTGATGCATGATGCGCACGTCGAAACTGTCGGGATTTGCCGAGTTGCGCTTCAGCGCATGGGCCGCGACAAGCGCGCCGAGCCTCTGCTTGGCATTGGTCTGGATGAAGACGCAGGGCTTTGCGCCGGCTGCGCTCCACTCAACTCCGCTCACGACAGTAACCTCCGCATCTTTTCCTGGGCTCACGCCTCGGCGGCGACGGCGCGCTCCAGCGGTGCCGGTCCGGCATATCCGAAGACCGGATCCAGCCTGCCTCGGACATAGTCCTCGATCGCACGGACCTCGGCGTCGCTGAAATAGTCGCGGAAGCCGCCGACCTTGCCGCGGCGAACCTTGTAGGAATCGACATTGCCGCGCTCGGCGGGCTTGAGCACGCTGCCGCTGAACCAGAACGCCTTGCGCTCCTCGAGCGCGCGCATGTTCTCGATGGAAGCGAACGACACCGCCTCGGTCAGCTCGGCGTCGGTCGGCTGCTCGCCGATGAAGCTCAGGATGCGGCGCAGCTCGCCCGCCGTGTCGCGGCGCAGGTCCTCGTAGCGGACCAGCAGCACCTCGCCCATCTCGGGCAGCTCGCGCGCCCAGTCGTTGGTGAACTTCACCACGCGCTCGAGCCCGGCCGGGTGGCGCAGCACGAAATCCTGGAGCGAGATGTCGGCTCCGTGCGGCGGATAGCCGTTCAGCGCCTTCTTCCCGGGCTTCATGCGGTAGCGCCACTGGAAATACTGCGAGACGGCGGTGTCCGCCGGATGCCGCACCAGGACGATCAGCTTTTTGCCCCTGAAGTCGGCCTTGCCATGCGTGCCGGTGTAGTCGCGGAGGTAATTGTCGTGCGTGAACATGACGACGGGGACGGCCGGATTGCGCCGGTGATAATTGTCGAGAGTCAGCAGCCGCTTCGGCGAGATTCCGTACCGAAGCTGGAAATACCGGGAGAGCATCACCCGCGCCCAGGTCCGGCCGCTCTTGCCGTACGAGACCACCACGACATCCGCCCTGGCCAGCCGGCGGGCGTCGTAGCGGCCGCGAAGACGGCGCTCGAGCGGCACCCGTTTCTCGTCGGGCAGGAGCCGCAGCGCGAGCACGGTCGCCTGATGCAGCAGGCCTTGCAAGGTGGTCGTGATCATGCCGTTCCCGTCATCGCTTTCCGCATCGGCCGGGCGGTTTCGCCCGAAGCTGCGTGGAGGGGCTGAGATGGGAGCTCCGCCCCTTCTTTGTCAGGCCCTTCGGCCCGGAACAGCGCCTTGACCCGAGCCGCGGCGCGCTCCAAGTCCCGCAGGGGGGCAGGCCGCACGCGCCCGATATCCTCGCCTAGCCACACGGCCCGTCCCGAGCGAATCAGTATATCCTGGACGATGCGAATGTCGCGCGCACGATTGACGCGCACCGGCGGGAGGGCGATGGCGATCGCGTTGACGATGGCGCGGGGCCGCTGCCGCAAGAGACGCAGCCAGCGTCCCCAGGCGCGAGGCTCCAGGCGGGCGGACCAGGGTCCGTGCATGGGAACCAAGCCGCTGCCGAATTCGAAGATCTCCACCGGCTTGCAGGTTCCTGCGGCCTCGGCCAGCATCGACATGCTGTCGCCCGTCACGATGAACCGGTCCGCCAGGGCCAGCAGCGCCGGATAGGGATTCTCCGGCTGGCCTCGCCGCCACTCATGCAGGAAGGCCGGCGCCTCCAGAGCCTCGCGTAGGGCGGGGATCACGGTAGGACGCGTGCGAGAGCTGGTGGTGATCAGCAGCGAACCGCCGGCCCGGCGCGCCACGGCGCTCGCCTCGCGCCCGAGTCGCGCGGCCGTGGCCGCGTCGAACAGATAGGGCCCGCTGGAGCCGCCCACCAGGACCGCGATCCAGGGCCGCGGCAGCTGGGCCCAGCGCGGCGCCCAGAGCTCGGCGGCCCTCCCCTGCTCTGTCCGATCCACGATGTGCAACGGCAGCTCGTTGATGAGCAGGTTGGGGTGTGCCTTCAGCCGGTATTGGGGGGTGGCCACCACGAGATCGACGGCGCCGGGCCGTGTCCAGCCGCGACCGACCAGGACGATTCGGGTGCGTCCGCCGGACTGGCGGCGAATCCATTTGGCGGCATTCTCGTTCATGCGCCCGGCCGAGATCACCAGGTCCGGCCAAGGGGGCTCGAGCGGGCTGGACCTTGCGCGATCGACCCCGAGCAGCGTGCCCTCCAGCAGCATGTTGGGAACGAACTCGTACCAGGTGTGCGAGATCCGCTTCAGCTCGAAGGGCCAGCCCAGCGCATGCGCCAGCCCGATGCTTTGGGCGCGATCGCCCGCCCTGTGGCATTCAAGAACCCAGACCCGCTTTGCGGCCATCCCGGAGGACTCGCCCAGCCCTGTCACCATGCCCGGCGACAACGGATCGTCGCGGAGGCGGATGCCTGTCCCAGGCACAGCGCGGGCAGGCGAACGCGTCGATCGGGAAAGCTTCGGATTTTAAAAATTCTCGCCAAAGATTCCTGAACTCCCATCGCGCCCGTATATCGGTCCTAAAGAGATCGCAGTCAATAACCGCGGCTCCAGTGGCTCGCGAAAACGCGGCCGCCGTTGCGGGAGCCTTCCGGCGCTCGGCACGTTCCAGCTACTCACATCCAAATGGAAGATGCGCGCGTGCGGCTGCCGGAGCTCCCCTTCGAGACCACCGAAACCCTCGAACCCCACTCGCCTGCGGGCGTCGGCTCGCTGGCTTGGATCGAGACGGTTCCAGGCCTGCCTTACTTCGTAACCGAGCGGGGCGAGGCCTGGCACCCGGTCGGGCACAACGATGCCATCGCCTGGCCCGAGCTCAACGGGCTGTTCCGGCGGCGGGACGTTGCCGGAGTGGAGCGGCATCTGCTGCGGCTCAAGGAGAGCGGCGTCACCTGCTTGCGGCTGATGCTGGAATATTGCCACCGCGAGCATCGCTACCTGGAGCGGCCGGTGGGGCGGTTCGTGCCGGCCATGGTTCAGCTTTGGGACGATCTGTTCGCCCTCTGCGAACGCGTGGGGCTGCGCATCCTGCTCACGCCGTTCGACACTTTCTTCACCTGGCAGCGGTGGAAAAAGCACCCTTACAACGACGCCAATGGGGGACCCTGCAGCAGCCCGACCCGGCTCCTCGTCTGCCGGAAGACGCGCGCGGCGATCAAGGCGCGCCTCGCCTTCGCGACTCAGCGCTGGGGCGCCAGCCCGTCCCTGTTCGCGTGGGACCTGTGGAACGAGATGCACCCCGCGATGGGCGAGCATTCAGCCGAGTGCTTTGCCGATTACATCGAAGATGTCGGGCCATTCCTGCGCGCCCTGGAGCTGCGCCTCCACGGCCGGGCCCACCCCAAGACCGTCTCGATCTTCGCGCCGGAACTGGTGACCAAGCCCTGGCTGGTCGACCCGATCTTCCGGCATGGCGCCCTCGATTTCGCCAATGTCCATCCCTATGAGGAGGGGACCATCGACGACCCGACCGACACCGTGGGGCCGGCGATCAGCACGGGACAGCTGATGCGCGGGGCCGTGGCCGAAGCGCGCGACCTTCGCCCCGTCTTCGACTCCGAGCATGGGCCCATCCACACCTTCAAGGATCGGCACAAGACGCTTCCGGAATCCTTCGACGACGAATATTTCCGCCACATGCAATGGGCGCATCTCGCCAGCGGCGGCGCGGGCGGCGGCATGCGCTGGCCCAATCGCAACCCGCATTGCCTGACGGCCGGTATGCGCCGGGCCCAAAGGGCGCTGACCGACTTCCTGCCGTTGGTGAACTGGACACGTTTCCGGCGGCGCGGCCTCGAGGACGACGTGTCGGTCGACCGTCGCGAGATTGCCGTCTTCGCCTGCGGCGATGGCGAGCAGGCCGTGCTGTGGCTGCTCCGTACGGGCACGATCGGTGCTAACGGGATGCTGCGCGAGGACGCGGGGGCTTTGCGCGCAACCGTGAGGATCCGTGGGCTCGGTCCCGGGACCTATCGGGTCACGCCCTACGATACGCGCACGGGACGGACCCTCGCGGCCGATATGACCCGATGCGGCCCGGACGGCTCCGCCAGCTTCGCCGCGGAGGTCCGGACCGACCTCGCCTTCGCGATCCGCAAGAGCTGAGCCGGGCCGGGCGTCCGCGCTATCATGCGCGCGCATGACGCCGCTTCCGTTCCTTCATGTCGCGCAGGGCGACACGGCCGCAGGGCTGCTGCTGCAGGCCACGCGGCATTTCGGCGTGCCCGGCGACGTTCAGCCGATCCGGGAAGATCTCAGCCATGGACCGCTCGGCGATGGGCGCGCGCGCATGGCCTACATGAAGGCGTGCTGCAGGAACTTGGATCTGGATTTCGATCCAGACCCCCGCGCCGACGACACGGACCTGCAGTGGCGCTCCTTGCTGGAGCGGGTCGAACGCGAGCGGCCGGCAGCGGTTGCCGTCTGGCATTCCGACAATGCCGCCGACCACGTCTTCTTGCGGATGGCGGCCCACTGGCTGCGAGACTCGGGCGTGCCGCTCTGGGAGGTGATGGTGCCTCCGCGCGACGGAGACCACGGCGTTGCCATCTATGGTCCCGAGCGACTTGCGCCGATGTTCGATCGACGTCGAGAGATCGGCGCGGAGGAAGTCCACTCCCTTGCGCTCGAATTCCTCGCCATTCAAGTCAGGCCGGAACCGGTGCGCCGCTTCGATGGCGCGCAGCTGCACTTCCGTCCGATCGACGCCTACGACGACGAAATCCTAGGCGTCGTCCGCCCGGACTGGCGGCTGGCCGCGCAGGTCATCGCGGATCTGTGGGCTGCTTGGGACGACGGCCGCAATTGGATCACGGACGTCTTCGTTGCGTCTCGCCTGTCGGCTCTGATCGACGCCGGGCGACTCGAGGCGCAAGGGAGCCGAGTCAGTGTCCGGAGTTATCAGGTTCGGCTCTCGGACCATGCCGGTTAACCCGTCTTTCAAGAGCTCGATCCCGCCGGGCGCCCGGCCGCGCATCGTCCGGCGGCACCCCAGCGGAGCCAAGGAGCGCGCCGACTATCTGCTCGCCGGAGCGGTCGTTGGCTATCGGCTCTATGACGAGCGCGGCGTGCTGATCTTCGATTGCGGGCTCAGGCACGGGAAGCCGCATGGCATCGCCTGGCGCTTGGACGAACCGGGACAGGTGCTGTCGGCGACGCCGTACAAGCACGGGCTGGAGCACGGCCTCGCCCGCCAGTGGTCGAGCGACGGGCGGCGCCGGATCGGCTCCTACCGCATGCGCAACGGCACCGGCATCGACCTGTGGTGGCAGGAGACCTTTACTGACCCGCCCCGCGCATACCTGGCCGAGGTCCGTTTCGTCGCCGCAGGACAGCTTCACGGTTTCGAATGGTGGGTGAACGAGGACCAGATCTCCGTCTATGAGGAGCGCCATTGGCGCCACGGCCAGCTGCACGGCATCGAGCGCGAGTGGACCGGCAACGGAGCCCTTCGGCGCGGCTTCCCCCGGTTCTTCGTCGCCGGGGAGCGGGTGACCAGGCGAATCTACGAGCGCGCTCGTGCAAAGGACCAATCGCTTCCGCCCTACCGCGCCGCCGAGGACCGCAATCGCCGCACCTTCCCGCCGGAGATTGCGCGCCGTCTCACCCCCTGACAGGAGCCCGCAAAGCGAAAATCGTTAATGCCGGCTCGTCCCTGCGCGCCCAACACGACCGAGGAAGCCGGCCACTCTGAGGAAGTTAGCCGGAAGATATGGTTAATCTGTCCGCATTATTTCGATAGTATTCGCGCGCTGGGGAGCATCCGCCGACAGGTTCATCATGCGGCAGAATTGCTCCGCCGGCGCGGCTGCGCTTAACAGCGAGCGCGCCCGATCATCGCTCCCGGACCTGAGCGCCCACTCGTTTATTTCCCAGCCGTCCGGACCGGACCACGCGCGGTTCCGCTAGTCATGCTGGAATATGCGCGGCTGGTGCCGGGGCGGGGCTTTCGCCCCGTCAACTCGGCTCTCTACTATGGTCATCGATTGATGGCTCACGGCCAAAGCCGGCGCCGCGTCGGGGACCTGATCGCTTCGATCATCGAGTCCAGGCGCCCGCGAATTGAACGCGATGTAGCGTGCGACCTGGCCGATCTACGGCTGGAAGGCCTCCATCCGATCGGCAGGGTTCTTGATAAGGCCCGGCTTGACGCGATTCACGATTACCTGCGCGACAAGGACGCCGTTGGTTATGCAGGCGGCAGCTTCCGCATGGACCGGAGCCGAGCGGCAAGCGGGATGTTCGCCTATCCGCTTCCGACCATCTTGCGCTGTCCGCATCTGCTGGCGCTTGCCAACCATCCGGCCGTTCTGTCGATGGCTTCGGCCTACCTAGGATGCACACCGACGATCTCCAGCCTCGGACTTCGCTGGTCCTTTCCCGGAAACGACGCTGCCGACGTCCAGCACTTTCATCGCGACCTGGATGACTGGCGATTCCTGAAGCTCTTCGTCTATTTGACGGATGTCGATGCCGCCTCCGGACCGCACGTATTTGTGCGCGGGACGCACCTGACCTCCGGCGGCCTCTTTTCGCGGCTGTATGAGCGCGGCCAGATCGAGCGGATCTGGGGACGCCAGAGCGTCTGCACGATCGTGGGCCAGCAAGGAACCAGCTTCATCGCCGACACCTACGGTCTCCATTGCGGAGTCGTGCCGATCGCCCGGCCGCGGCTGATCTTCGAGGTGCAATACTCGCTGCTCCCGGTGTTTGCGTTCATCTACAAACCGGTAAGGATGGACGTCCCTCAGCCGGTGAACCCGTATATCAACCGGCTGATCCTGCACCGCGCGTCGATCGCGCAGACCGCCTCCCCTCGTCGGTGGTCGCATCGACTCTCGCCTCGCCTCGGCAGCGAATAACGGCTGGATCAACGCGGCGTGTCTGCTAAGCTTCCGAGCAGCGGGTCCGCCTCGATGTGAGCCCGCGGACCCGCATCGGCTCTCATTTAAGTCACCTCTGCGGCAGGAGGGCGACATGGCGGCGAGCGTGCGGGAGGCGGTCGGCGTCTTCCATAGCGAAACCAGTCTCGAATCGGCCGTCGATCACCTGCTTGTGTGCGGCTTCGATCGGGCTGACCTCAGCATTCTGGCCGGCCACGAGACCATAGAGCGGGAGCTCGGCCACAAGTACGAGCGGATTGCGGATTTGGAAGACGATCCGCACGTTCCGCGCCTGGCCTATGCCGACATTCATTCGCGCAACGAAGGCAAGGCATCGATGATCGGAGCCCTTGCCTATGTCGGCGCCATTGCGGCCACGGGCATGGTGGTTGCCTCGGGCGGCACCCTCGCATTGGCGATCGCCGCCGCGGCCATGGCCGGGGGAGGCGGAGGCATGATCGGAGCCTTCCTCGCCCGGAACATGGGAGCGCGCCATGCGAGATGGCTGCAGCAGCAGCTGGATGAGGGCGGCCTGCTCCTGTGGGTCAGGGTGGCCAATGAGAACAGCGAGCGCTGCGCGCTCGAAGCCCTGAAAAGATACTCCGCCGATGACGTCCATGTGCATGAGCTGCCGGTGGCGGCTCACCTGCTCGAGGGCGGCCAATCGCGCAAGCTGAGCTTCATGGAGAGGCTCGGCCTCTGAGGCCGTTGCTTAGACGGACGCCAGCGCATCCATGCCCTCGATCCGTCTCTGGCGCGGGCGGGCAAGTCCTGCTGGCAAGTCACGTTGCCTTTCACGACAAATCTCTAATATTCTAGGCGAATCAGATCCGCTTCCCATCGACCGGCCCGTTCGGGCGCGTGATCAGGGCAAGGCGTTCTGCGGAGGTCTGCCGCGTTCCAGAACGCCTCCTGAACTTTAACCCCGGCTTAGAAGCTGGGCGGTATATGGGCGCGAGCGTGTTGGGGGAGGTCTTCATGCGCCGGTTCGCAGCACTGTCATTGGCCATTGCCCTGCTCACCTCAGCCTGCGGGAGCAGCACAGGAGACCGCGCCGCCTCAGGCGCGGGCATCGGAGCGGGCGTCGGCGCGGCGGTCGGGGCAGTGACGGGCCTGTCGATCCTCGAAGGAGCGGTAATCGGCGCGGCGGCCGGCGGACTGCTCGGCGGGCTCACGAGCGAGGATACGATCAATCTGGGCGACCCGATCTGGGCGGACAAGGAACAGCCCGCCAATACCAGCGCGGTCACGCGGGTACAGGCCGGCCTCACGCAGCTCGGCTACAATCCCGGCCCGATCGACGGGGTCATGGGACAGCGGACGAAAACCGCCATCGAAAGCTACCAGCGCGATCACAACCTGCCCGTCGACGGCCGGCCCACGCTCGAGTTGGCCAGTCACATGGACCAGCAGTTGAAGGTGGCGCAGCAGAACTGAACCCTCCCCCGCGCCTTCGGCTGACCCGCGGACCCTCAGACCGGTGCGTCCCGGGCCGCGCCTACGCGTGGGGCCGTGTTCTTCTTGATCGACCTCGTAGGCTCCCGATTGACGAGGCCGGATGAAGATGACCTTCGCCAGCCTTAGTGGTGACGGGGTCATGATCGTCCGGCCTCGGAAAAAGATGGTCGGAGCGGCGGGATTTGAACCCACGACCCCCAGACCCCCAGTCTGGTGCGCTACCAGGCTGCGCTACGCTCCGACGCTGATCGGGGGCGGAAGACGCCCCTCCTGGCGGGCGTCTATATAAACCCTGGAGCCCGGCAGGGCAACGCCGCGGGTCCCGCGGCTTCGCCCGCTCAGGCGAGCCGGCGGCGGATATCCTCCACCATCGCCCGCATGTCCTCCAGATCCTCGAGCAGCCGCCGGAGCCCCGTGCGGCGAGGATCCAGATCCGCCGCCGACGGCTCTTCCACCGGCCCGGCCGCCGATGGCGCCGCATCGCTCCTGAGGCCGCCCTCGCGCAGGAGCCGCTGCACGCCCTTGATCGTGTAGCCCTCTTGATAGAGCAGGCTGCGGATGCGCCGCAGCATCTCCACGTCCTCGGGGCGGTAATAGCGGCGGCCGCCCCCGCGCTTCAGGGGCCGGACCTGCGGGAATTTCGTCTCCCAGAAGCGCAGCACATGCTGCGGCACGTCCAGCTCCTCGGCCACCTCGCTGATCGTGCGGAAGGCGCTGGGCGATTTCTCGACCCTGCGGTTGGGGGCAAGCTTCCTTGCCGGATTGGGCATTGCCACGGCCAATCCTCCTTCGCCTAAGCCTCGCCTTCCTCGACGACGCTCTGGTTGATCCGG
>JAREAF010000360.1 GCA_029240475.1 Rhodospirillales bacterium
TCGATTCCGCGTCCGGGAACGCTAAACGCCTCGAGGTGCCGATCGCGCCACACAACGTCGATGTCACCCGGGACGGCGTGCGGCTCCTAGCCGCCGGCGGAGCGCATAATGTGCATGCCGGACATGGGGGCGCGAAGGGGCGCCTCGTCGTTATCGAGCTCGCCGAGGAAGCCCCGCAGACCCGCAGCATGGAGGTTGGTGGGCATCCGGCCCATGTGGTGCCCGACGCGGAGGGCCGGCTCGCTTACCTCACCGACGCGGAATCGAACGAGGTCGTCATCGCGGATCTCGAGGCTATGACGGTCACGGCGCGCATTCCGGTCGGCGCCTACCCACATGGCCTCCGCCTGTCGCCCGACGGGCGGCTGCTCGCCGTTGCTAACATGAAAGGTAACACCTTATCACTGGTCGATACACTGGGCCGAAAACCAGTAGGGGATATTGAGGTGGGGCGCGCGCCGGTGCAAGTCGCATTCGACTCAAGCGGCCGCCACGTCGTCGTTTCGCTGAATGGGGAGAACAAGATAGCTGTCGTCGACGTCGCTGCGCGCAAGCTTCTGTGGAAGGCGGAGGTCGGCCGCGGTCCCGTACAGGTCATGATCACACCAGACGACAAAATGGCGCTTGTTGCCAATCAGGGCTCAGCGGCCAACCCGGACAATCGCCTGTCGTTGGTTTCACTTGCCGAGCGCAAGACGATCGCCACCGTCCAGGTTGGCAGGGGGGCGCACGGCGTCGCCCTCGATGCGGATGGGCGCACAGCCTATGTCACGAACACCTATGCGGATACGGTATCGGCGATCGATCTCGTCAGCCGCACGGTAACGGCGAGCTACAGCACGGGGAAGGGCCCGAACGGTATCGTAGTGCGTTAGAACTCAACGACTGACTCGCAGCACGGAGAACGCCCATGAACATGACTTATTTAGCCGCTGCCGCCTTCCTCCTCGCCAGCCCGGCCATCGCCCAGAGCCAGAGCGAGCACCAGCAGCACCATCCCAGCGGCAGCGCGCCGGTTGCGCAGGCGCAGTCCCCAGCTACCCCATCGCAAGCACCCTCGACATCAGCTCAGCCACAAACAAGCGCGCCCTCCGGGCCGATGATGGGCGGCATGCATGGGATGATGCATGGCCAGGCACAGGGTGGACCCGCAACCATGATGAGTGGGCAGCCCGGCATGACGATGAGCTGCCCGATGATGCAGGCCGGAATGCGCGGCATGATGGGAGCCCCAGGCATGCGCGGGGCCATGGGAGCCGACGCGATGATGCCAATGATGGGGGGCCGGGCTCGCATGATGAAGGTCATGTTCGCCATTGCGGACACGAACGGAGACGGCGGGCTGTCGTTCGATGAGGTGTCGGCGATCCACAAGCGGATCTTCGACCGGGTCGATGCGAACAAGGACGGCAAGGTGACAGTCGAGGAAGCTCAGGCTTTCATGCATGAGTAGCGATAGCGCAGCCTCTACGGTTTCTGCACGACTTGCGTGAAGGCATGGCTGCTTCGGATGACTGGTGTCTGTCGCAAGCGAGAGTCATCTTACTGATCGAGGCATGACCCGTGCCCCGTGAGGGCCTGACTATGACTCCTAGCACCACGCGACGTTGGTTCCTTGGCATGCTCCTTGGCCTGCCCATTGCCTCGCCGCCGTTCCCCTCCTTTGCGCAGCCGCTACCGAAGGTCACCGTTACCAAGGACCCGAGCTGCGGCTGCTGCGGCGCTTGGATCGACCACCTGCGCGCCTCCCGCTTCATAGTCGACGTGATCGACAGCGGCGACGTGAACCGTCTGAAGGCACGCCTCGGCGTTCCACGGGACCTCGCCTCCTGCCACACGGCCGAGGTCGCCGGCTACGTTATCGAAGGGCACGTACCGGCGGACGCCATCAAGCGCCTCCTGTTGGAGAGACCGAGCGCGAAAGGGTTGGCGGTGCCTGGCATGCCCGTTGGGTACCCCGGGATGGAGGTTGAGGGCGCCGCACCTGAGACCTACGAGGTGGTCCTCTTCGGCGGCACCAGCCGGAAAACGTTCGCCCGCTATCAGGGAACCCGCGCGATCTGAAAACCTCGTTGATCACGTGATCGGTGCGGCTGAGCCGCTGCGTTCAAGCTGGGGGAGGCTCGATGGCGCTGAGGCTTTCGTTCCTTGGCGGGGCGGGCACGGTCACCGGATCCCGATACGTTCTGGAGGACGGCGACCGCATCCTCGTCGATTGCGGACTGTTCCAGGGCCTCAAACAGCTTCGGCTGCGCAACTGGGCGCCTTTCCCGATTCCACCTAATACAATCGCCAGCGCGATCCTGACGCACGCCCATCTTGATCACTCGGGATACCTTCCGCGCTTCGTCCGCGACGGCTTTACCGGCAAGGTCTACTGTTCGGAGGCAACAGAGGATCTTTGCGAGGTCCTCCTCCGCGACAGCGCTCACCTGCAGGAACAGGACGCCGAGTACGCGAACCGGCGTGGTTTCTCCAAGCACAAGCCGGCGCTCCCGCTCTACACGGCCCATGATGCCGAAAGGGCGCTCGCGCAATTGTCGACGATGCCGTTCGACGGCGAGCGCGAGGTCGCGGACGGCGTGCGCGTCCGACTGCGGCGTGCGGGCCATCTTTTGGGGGCCGCTACCGTCGAATGCTGGTGGGGCGGAACGAAAGTCGTCTTCTCCGGCGATCTCGGGCGATACGACGATCCAATGCTGCCCGACCCGAGCCCCGTTCATGAGGCGGACTATCTCGTGATCGAGTCGACCTATGGCGACCGTCGGCACGACTCCAGTGATCCGCAGGACGCGCTTGGTCATATCGTTGAGAGCACAACTGAGCGCGGGGGTACGGTGATCATCCCGGCCTTCGCGGTCGGCCGTGCCCAGACGCTGCTCTATCACCTGGAGCGGCTCAAGGCGGCGGGGCGCATCGCCAACGTGCCGATCTTCCTGAACAGCCCAATGGCCTTTGACGCTAGCGACATCCTTTGTCGTCACATCGCGGATCAGAAAGCTGTCGGAAGAAGCATGCAAGAAGGCGTGCGGGGTGGCCCATTATGTGCGCGAGGTCGAGGAGTCCAAGGCCTTGAACGAGAACCCGATGCCGAAAGTCATCGTCTCAGCGAGCGGCATGGCAACCGGCGGGCGCGTCCTCCACCACCTGAAGCGCTTTGCCCGCGACCCGCGCAGCACGATCCTGTTCGCAGGGATCCAGGCGGCCGGCACCCGCGGCGCCGCCATGGTGGGAGGCGCGGAGGCGGTGAAGATCCATGGGCAGTACATCCCGATCCGCGCGCAGGTAAGAAACCTTTCAATGCTTTCGGCGCATGCCGACGCGGAGGAACTCTTGCGCTGGCTCGGCAACTTCCGCAGGCCCCCGCGGATGACCTTCGTCACACATGGGGAACCGACCGCATCCGATGTCCTGCGACGTCGAATCCAGGACGAACTCGGATGGCCGGCGACCGCGCCGGAGCATCTCGAACGGGCGGCGCTGCAGTGAGGCCAGATCCGCACACGTCTCTTGCTAGTCCGGCCGAAGTCCATTGCAGCCGGCTGCGGGCGCGGCGTCTCGGCATCTACACGCACGATCAGGCCGTCGTGTTCATGCGCACCGACTGCCACGTGTGCCGCTCGGAGGGGCTAACACCGCATTCGCGCGTGCTCCTCAGCGCGGGGGCGCGCGAGGTCATCGCCACGCTCTACCAGGTTGCAGACGGTGTCGTCGGGGTAGACGAGGCCAGACTGTCCGAGGCGGCTTGGAGCCGTCTCGGCCTGAGCGACGGCGATCCGCTGTTCGTGCGTCATCCCGATCCCGTACTCTCGCTCAGCAGCGTGCGCGCCCGCATCTACGGCAATCGGCTCGACGGGGCCATGCTGCGCGCCATCATGTCGGATGTGGTGAGAGGCCAGTACTCGGACGTTCACCTGTCGGCCTTCATCACTTCGGGTGCCGCCGTGCCGCTCGACCGTGACGAAACGGTCGCGCTCACGCGTGCGATGGTGGAGGTCGGTGACCGGCTCGCGTGGACGAACGGCCCAATCCTCGACAAACATTCCGTTGGTGGCCTCCCCGGCAATCGCACGACGCCTATCGTGGTTGCCATCGTCGCCGCGCACGGGCTGACCATACCGAAGACCTCCTCTCGGGCCATTACATCGCCCGCGGGGACAGCGGATACCATGGAGACCCTGGCGCCCGTCGATCTCGACCTTCCGGCGATCCGGCGCGTGGTCGAGCGGGAATACGGCTGCATCGTATGGGCGGAGCCGTGCGGCTGAGCCCGGCGGACGACATCCTGATCCGCGTCGAGCGCGCTCTCGACATCGACAGCGATGGTCAGCTCGTCGCGTCTGTGCTTTCGAAG
>JAREAF010000361.1 GCA_029240475.1 Rhodospirillales bacterium
CGGCTGGTCCTGGTTGGAGCAGCTGAAGACGACCGTACGCGCGCCCGTGACCGGATCGATGTGAGTCTGCAGGCACTGGGCGCAGATCTCCTTCATCATGCATTGCATCGGCGAATTGATGGAGCCGATGGCCCGGTGCTGCGGCTTGAGATAGGGCGCCAGCACCGTGTGCCGCGCGCGCGCCACGGCGGCCATCATCCCATCCGAGCCGATGGCGATGATGCGGTCCACCTCGCCGAGATCGATCGGTTTCTCGCCGAGCCGCCCTTCCTGATACGCCACCATCGCATCGACGATGGTACCGACAAAGGCGCGGTCTTGGCTCCGGCCGGGGGCGAAACCGGGCGCCTCGTCCGAGGCCCAGACCACCACGTCGGAGGCCGCCTCGATCTCCTCGACCTTGTAGCGGTCCTGCAGGCGCCGGTACCCCGCGAAATAGAGCACGCGGCTGCCGGCGGCGCGGAAGGCGCGACCGATCGAGAACAGCACTGCGTTGCCGAGCCCGCCGCCCGCGAGCAGCACCGTCTCGCCGGCTGGGGTCTCGGTCGGCGTGCCGGTCGGGCCCATGACGATCACCGGCTCGCCGGGCTTCAAGAGCGCGCAGAGATCCGAGGAGCCGCCCATCTCCAGCACGATGAGCGAGACCAGCCCCTTCTCCTTGTCGACCCACGCGCCGGTGAGGGCGAGGCCCTCCATGGTGAGGCGCGTGCCGTTGGCGGCCGGCGCCAGCGCCTCGAAATTCTGCAGCCGGTAGAAGAGGCCCGGCTGGAAGTTCGCCGCCGCCTGCGGCGCCTCGACCACCACCTCGAGGATGGTCGGCGTGAGCCGGTTGACCGCGCGCACCCGCGCGCGCAGGCGATGCGACAGGCGGGCGAGGAACTCCGCCTCGCTCTCCGTCCGGTCCGGCGCGGGCAGGCGGGCGAGCGCGCGCGCGACCACCGGCCAGCCCTGCTTGGCGCCGCCCATCGCCTTCACGACATTGCCCGAGTAGGACGGGTGCAGGTCGCCGAAATAGCTGACGGCGCGGCCGTCCGGCCGCAGCGCGGCGAGCACGTAAGGCTTGGCGGGCTTGGCGACGCGCTCCGGCAATACGGGCGTCCCATCCTCGTCAAGCGCGCGGAAGAAGGTGCCCTCGATCATGAGCTCGGCCGGCGCCTCGCGGGCGAGCACGGTGTTGGGCCGCGTGCCGGCGGCGACCAGCACCGCGCGCGCGGGCAGCGTCACCTCCTCGGCGACCACGGCGCCGTCCGGTCCCGGCCGCTCGCGCTTGACGCGCAGCGCCGCCGCACAGCCGGTCGCATCCACCTCGACCGCGATGGGCGTCAGCCCCTCGGCGAAGCGGATGCCTTCCTCCATCGCCTTGGAGACTTCCTCGTGATTGAGCGTGTAGCTCGGCGCGTCGATGAGGCGGCGGCGATAGGCGATGGTGACGCCGCCCCAGCTCTCTAGGAGCTGCTGGAGTTTCGGCGCGCGCCGCTCGCGCTTGGCCGCGTCCCGCTCGGCGCGGATCGCGCGTGCATGGGCGAGGAACTCGTCCGCGATCTCCGCTTCTGCGGGGGTCCAGCGCGCCCGCACGGCCTTTTTGCCGCGCACGGCCGCCAGCGTCTCGTAACGGGTCAGGAACTTCTCGACCTGCACCGGGTAATAGGCCATCGCCTCGGTCGCGGTGTCGATCGCGGTCAGCCCGCCGCCGATCACCACCACCGGCAGCCGGAGCTGCAGGTTCGCCACCGAGTCCGTCTTGGCCGCCCCGGTGAGCTGCAGCGCCATCAGGAAATCCGAGGCCATGCGCACGCCCGGCGCGAGCGCGTTCGGCATGTCCACGAAGGTCGGCTTGCCCGCGCCCATGCAGAGCGCGACATGGTCGAAGCCGAGCTGCTCGAAGCATTGCGGCAGGGTGAGCGTGCCGCCGAGGCGCACGCCGCCCGCCATGGCAAAGCGCGCGCGCCGCTCCAGCAGCAGGCGGATGATCTTGAGGAAATTCTTGTCCCAGCGGACGGTGATCCCGTATTCGGCGACGCCGCCGAAGCCGGCCATGACGCGATCGTCCAAGGGCTCGACCAGCTCCTTCACCTCGCGGATCGGGCGGAACGGCACGCGCCGGCCGGAGGCGTCCACGCCCGACAGCTCCGGCGACAGTGGTTCGATCTTGAGCCCGTCGATGGCGAAGACGGTGTGCCCGTCATTCAGGAGGTGATGGGCGAGGTTGAAGCCGGCGGGGCCGAGTCCGGCGATCAGCACGCGCCGGCCGCTCGCGGGCTTCGTAACCGGATTGCGCAGGTTCAGCGGGTTCCAGCGCGTCAAGAGGCCGTAGATCTCGAACCCCCAGGGCAGGCCGAGCACGTCCTTGAGCACGCGCGTCTCGGCCTGCGGGATGTCGACCGGCTCCTGCTTCTGATAGATGCAGGACTTCATGCAGTCGTTGCAGATCCGGTGGCCGGTCGCAGCGCAGAGCGGGTTGTCGACCACGACCATCGCGAGCGCGCCGATGACCCGGCCCGCCGCCTTCAGCTCGTGCATCTCCGAGATCTTCTCATCGAGCGGGCAGCCGGCGAGCGTCGCGCCGAACACCGTCTTGCGGAAGCCGCCGTCCTTCTCGCGGAACCCCTTGGAGCAGGAATCCTTCTGCTGGTGATGGCAGAAGATGCAGTAATGCACCTGATCCAGCGCGTGCTTGAGGTCGGCGCCGTGGTCGGTCAGCGCGAAGCCTTCGCGAGGGCGGCGCCGCTCCTCCGGGAAATCGAGCGTGGGGACGCCGCCGCGCTCGACCGTGCGCAGGTCGATCAGATGCATCGGGTCGAGCTTGTGCGGCATGCGGAAGAGCGGACTGCCGCGCCAGCGGCGATGGCCCGCCTCGGTCAGCGTGGCCCAGGCCGCGTAGCGCCCCGCGAGCGCGAGGTCCTCCTTGTGCGCGCCCTCCTGGTCCATCCAGGCGAGCGTGGCACGTGCGAAACCGAGGTCGGTGAGGGGCCCGCCGATGCGCCGCTCCAGCTCCGCCTCGAGCGGGGCGGGGTCGAGCCCTTCGACGTCGGCGGGCTTGTGCGCCTTCAGCGCCTGCCGCTGCACGAAGAGACGCTTGCAGTTGTAGAGCGGCGCCAGCTCGTGATGCTCGGCGGCGAGCTCGGCGAGCGGCGCGCGGATCTGGAACAGCTCGGAGAGGAAATCCTCCAGATGCGGCGCGACGGCGATGAGGAGGTCGGATTCCTCCTTGCGGCCCAATTCCTCGGGCGCGGCCCGGCCGGCCTCCAGCTGTTCGGCGAGATCGGGCGCACGCTGCTCCAGCTCGGCGAGGAACAGCCGGTCCAGGCGCGCGAGGCCGGCCTCGTCATAGAGGTGCTCGAAGCGCAGGGCGTGGGAGAGGGCGAGATCGTTCATGAGGTTTTGGCGGGCTAGCGGAGAGATGGGGCCGAAACCGGCGAGGCGCAACAGATAAAGGAGGGTGGCGGTGGGGACAATGCCGCCGCGATTTCTCAGATATGCTCTTTCCTGACTTCTGGTTTCTGACTTCTGACTCCTGAATCCCCCCTCCCTGACCCCCCTCAAGGGCCCTCAAGGGGGGAGGGGAATTAGATTTCCACCAACCCCCGGAACCAGCCCGACAGCACGAGCTGCGCGACGGCCTCGATCTCGGGCGCGATGTAGCGGTCCTGGTCGAGGAAGGCCGAGCGTGCGCGGATTTCCCTCATGGCTTGGGCCAGCTTCGGGCTGGTCTTCAGCGGCTTGCGCAGATCGACGCCCTGCGCGGCCGCGAGCAGCTCGATCGCGATCACCACCGCCGCGTTGCGGGCCATGTCGCTCACGCGCCGGGCGGCATAGGTCGCCATGCTGACATGGTCCTCCTGATTGGCGGAGGTGGGCAGGCTGTCGACGCTCGCGGGATAGGCGAGGCCCTTGTTCTCGCTGACCAGCGCGGCGGCGGTCACCTGCGGGATCATGAAGCCCGAGTTGAGGCCCGGCTCGGGGACGAGGAAGGCGGGCAGGCCGCTCATCTTCGCATCGGTCAGGAGCGCGATCCGCCGCTCGGAGAGCGAGCCGATCTCCGCCACCGCGATGGCGATCACGTCGGCCGCCATCGCCACGGGCTCGGCATGGAAGTTCCCGCCCGAGAGCATCTCGTCCTCTTCGGGGAAGACGAGCGGGTTGTCGGAGACGGCGTTCGCCTCCCGCTCCAGCACGCCCGCCGCGAAATCGAGATGGTCAAGCACCGCGCCCATCACCTGCGGCTGGCAGCGGAGCGAGTAGGGGTCTTGCACCCGGTCGCAGTCGAGATGCGAGGCGCGGATCTGGCTGCCGTCCAGGAGTGCGCGCAAGCTGGCGGCCACCCGCGCCTGGCCCGGCTGCCCGCGCACCGC
>JAREAF010000362.1 GCA_029240475.1 Rhodospirillales bacterium
CGCGATGTCGGCCGGGGCGCGGCCGATCAGGAACAGCGCCGGGATGGCAACGACCAGCAGGCGGCCGAGGCGGTCCAGCAAGTCCGCGCTCGAGGACACGGAGGGCAGCGCGCCGATCACGTCAGGCCGCCTTCCTCAGGCCGGCCAGGACCCGCTCACGCACCGCATCGACCCGCGCCGCCAGCGCCTCGATGCCGAACGGATAGTCGTGCCACGCCTCGCCTTGCAGGCGGGCACGCAGCCCGTTGTCCGAGATCGCCCGCTCGAGCGCCAGGGCGAGCGCCTCGGGTGCCGCCGGCTCGATCAGCAGGCCGCGGCCGCGCAGGACCTCGGGCAGGCCGCCCTTCGCATAGGCCAGCACGGCGCAGCCGTTGGCCAACCCTTCGATCGCGGTCCGGGCGAGCGGCTCGTCCCAGAGCGAGGGCACGACCACGATCGCGGCCCTTCGGTAGCGCGCCATGACCTCCTCGTTGGGCAGGTAGCCAGGCCACCGGACCTGGCCGCCGAGGTGGGCGGAGCGCTCCCGCAGGGCAATCTCGAAGTCGGTCGGCTCGCGCTTGCGGCGGGTCAAGCTGGTGCCGACGATCTCGGCCTGCCAGCCCGGATGCCGCGGCAGCACCCGCTCGAGCGCCGCGACCAGGTCGGCCACGCCCTTGGCCGCGATGATCCGGCCGACGAACAGGATCAGCGGCTTCTTCTCGGGCGCTGCTGCGAGCGTGCGCGGGATGCCGTTGAAGGTCACCTGGAGCTTCTGCCGGTCGCTCTCCTGGCCGTGCCGCTCCAGGCCTTCGAGGAAGCGCTGCCGGATGAAGTCGCTGACGCAGAAGATCGCCTGCGCCCGCGCGAGCATGCGGGCGCGCTCCGGCGCGGTCCGGGCGGCGCGCATGCTTCGCGGATCGTTGCTCAGGCGCAAGGTGAGCGGCAGGTCCGGCGCGCGGGCGGCGAGGTGGGCGAACATGTTGGGACGGTTGTAGACCTCGACCAGCAGGTCGCGGCGCCCGCGCACCCAGCGCAGCAGCTGCTCGGCGAGCCCGATGTTGCGCCCGCGCAGACCGTGCCAGGCGGGCTGCAGCGGGTGGAAATCGAAGCCCTCGAACGGCCGCGCGACGGCGGTGCCGAAGATCCGGGTGCGATCCCTGAAGCGGCTCGCGCGCGTCACGTCGCGGACGTGCAGCGCGATCGCGCCCGCCCGCTCTGGCCCGAACTGCTCGCCGTGGGGCAACAGGATCAGGATCTCGGGCTTCTCGGACGCGACAGGGACCATCGCTCAGGCGCGCAGCCGGGCGCGGCAGGCGAACACCAGCAGCAACCCCGCCGGCAGCAGGAGCAGCCAGCTCGACAGGGTCAGCACAACCTGAATCGGCGGCCACAGCCAGGGCAGCGGCCCCTTCTCGATCAGGGCCTGGAAGCCGACCAGGCTGTTGGCGTGGAGCCGGAACCAGATCGCGCCCGGGCTGAGCGTCGCCGGCGCGCCCTGCACCAGCGTCAGGAGCTCCGCCAGCGCCGCGGCGGCTCCGACGACCAGGAGGATCACTCCGCACCAGGCGCCGATGGTTCGCATCGCTCGTTCATACGGGCCCGGGCTCGCCCAGCGCAACAGGCCGGTGTCTGGGCGATTGCGACGATTGCCTCCGCCCGACCGGCTGGCTATCTAGTGCGGGCGCGCTCGGAGGGATGGCCGAGCGGTCTATGGCGCACGCCTGGAAAGCGTGTTGGGGCGCTGCCCCTCGTGGGTTCGAATCCCACTCCCTCCGCCAATTCGGCCTACGCGGACAATCTCTCCGTCCGCGGATCGGCCGGCTGAGGCGTTGGCGTCGGCGGCGACAGGATCGCAAGCTCCCAGAAACCGGCTCGGGTCGAATGGCGTCAGCTCTTGGGCGAGCGCTGCCTCTGCGCCATCGGCTTCAGGATGTCGATCTGAGTCGCGAACCGGCGGGTTTGAGGACCAGGCGCTGGCTGGCGGGACGGAGCCCCGGTGCTGGAAGGGTTCCAGAGAGCGGGCCGGCGGCGTACACTGCCCGGAGTTGAGGAAGGCGAGAGAAGCCATACTCCGAGGAGCTCGGGCCAGAGGTACCGCATGGCATCCGCGATAGAACCAAGGCAAGGGCATGGCGAAGCTCTGCCGAGCCGTCGGCAAGAGTTCTTCATGTTCGCGCTGCTTGCGATTCTGATCTGGCCGGTGATCGCGGTCGGCGTGGTCGGGGGTTACGGCTTTCTGGTCTGGATGTGGCAGCTCATCTTCGGCCCTCCCGGGCCGCCGTCCCCGTGACGCGGACCACGACAGCGGGCAGGGCCCGCAGCCGGCGCTGGTTCCTGACCGGCGGTGCCGCTGCGGTGCCGCGCCGCGGGATTGCGATCGCGGACGCCTGCCTCGCGGGTGTGGGCGTGGTCTGCCAAGCCTGCGGCGACGCATGCCCAGAGCGCGCGATCCGGTTCCCGCTCCGCCGCGGCGGCCCGCCGCTCCCGGTCGTGGACGAGGATCGCTGCACGGGGTGTGGCGCCTGCGTGCCGGTCTGTCCCGTGGGCGCGATCGGCTTGCCGGAGGGCCGCGCATGAGCCCAACCGAGGTCCACATCTCGAGCGCGCTCGTCCACGTGCGTCCGGAGCGAACGGGGGAGGTCGCGCGTGCGGTCGCGGCGCTTGATGGCGCAGACCTGCACTTCGCCGAGGCCGGCAAGATCATCGTCACTCTCGAGGCTCCGACCAGCGGGGCGATTGCGGATCAACTGGCCGCGATCGGCCGCCTTCCAGGCGTGCTCGCGGCGACCCTCGTCTATCATGAAGTCACCACGCCCGAAGCCTTGGGAGAGCCCGCATGCAGCTGACCCGGCGCGATGCCATCAAGGCCAAGGCGGCCGGCCTCGCCGCGCTCGTCGCCAACGTGACGCTCCCGGCCGCAGCCCAGCCGGTCCCGGGCGGCATCGGCAACCTCGAGATCAAGTGGTCGAAGGCGCCGTGCCGCTTCTGCGGCACCGGCTGCGGGGTCATGGTCGGGGTCAAGGCGGGCCAGGTCGTGGCGACCCACGGCGATACCCAGGCCGAGGTCAACCGCGGCCTCAACTGCGTCAAGGGCTACTTTCTGTCCAAGATCATGTACGGCGCCGATCGCCTGACCACGCCGCTCCTGCGCATGCGGAACGGACAGTACGCCAAGGACGGCGAGTTCACGGCCATCTCCTGGGAGGAGGCGTTCGACGTCATGGCCGCGCAGGCCAAGCGCGTCCTGCGCGAGAAGGGTCCGACCGCGCTCGGCATGTTCGGCTCCGGCCAGTGGACGATCTGGGAGGGCTACGCGGCGAGCAAGCTGATGCGCGCGGGCTTCCGCTCCAACAATCTCGACCCCAACGCGCGCCACTGCATGGCCTCGGCCGCCACCGCCTTCATCCGCGCCTTCGGCATGGACGAGCCGATGGGCTGCTACGACGACTTCGAGGCCGCCGACGCCTTCGTGCTCTGGGGCTCGAACATGGCGGAGATGCACCCGGTCCTGTGGACGCGGCTGACCGACCGGAGGCTCAGCCACCCGCACGTTCGGGTGGCGGTACTCTCGACCTACGAGCACCGGAGCTCCGATCTCGCAGACCTCTCGATCGTGTTCAAGCCGGGGACGGACCTCGCGATCCTCAACTACATCGCCCACCACATCATCGAGACCGGGCGGGTCAACCAGAAGTTCGTCGATCAGCACACCGCCTTCTTCAAGGGCATGACCGACATCGGTTACGGCCTGCGCCCCGAGCACCCGCTCGAGCTCAAGGCGACCGGTGCGACCGACGCCGCCACCATGGCGCCCTCGGACTTCGAGACCTATCGTGAGCTCGTGGCGGAATACACGCTGGACCGTGTGGCCGAGCTTTCCGGGGTCGAGCCCGGGATGCTGGAGGATCTCGCGGAGCTCTACGCCGATCCGCAGCGCAAGGTCATGTCGCTCTGGACGATGGGCTTCAACCAGCACGTGCGTGGCGTCTGGGCCAACCACCTCGTCTACAACCTCCATCTCTTGACCGGGAAGATCGCCGAGCCGGGCAACAGCCCGTTCTCCCTCACCGGGCAGCCGTCGGCCTGCGGCACCGCGCGCGAGGTCGGCACCTTCGCGCATCGCCTGCCGGCCGACATGGTGGTCACCAACCCCGAGCACCGGCGCCACGTCGAGGATGTCTGGCGGCTGCCCGAGGGCCTCCTGCCGGCCGAGCCCGGCTACCATGCGGTGCTCCAGGACCGCAAGCTCAAGGACGGCGAGCTCAACTTCTACTGGATCCAGACCAATAACAACCTGCAGTGCGCGCCGAACGTCGCCAACGAGACCTACCCGGGCTATCGCAACCCGGCCAACTTCATCGTGGTCT
>JAREAF010000363.1 GCA_029240475.1 Rhodospirillales bacterium
CACCATCTGGTCTGCCAGGGCGAACAGCGGTTCCGGGTGATCGAGTTCCTCGACGGATATCCCTTCTTCGCGGCGCGGGTCCTGCGCATCCCGGAGGCGGAGATCAAGGGCTCGGAGGTCGAGGCGCGTCTGCTGCATCTGCGCCAGCAGGCACTGGAGGCGCTCCAGCTCCTGCCGCAGGCGCCGCAGGAGCTGATCGCGGCCGTGCAGGCGACGGAATCCCCCGCCGCTCTGGCCGACATGGTCGCCGCATACATGGACCTCAAGCCGGACGAGAAGCAGGAGATCCTGGAGACGATCGACCTGCCGACCCGGATGGACCGCGTCTCGCGCCTGCTGGCGCACCGGATCGAGGTGTTGCGCCTGACCCAGGAGATCGGCCGCCAGACCAAGGCCTCCATCGACGAGCGCCAGCGAGAGATGCTGCTGCGTGAGCAGATGGCCGCGATCCAGAAGCAGCTCGGCGAGAGCGACGGCAAGGCGGAGGAAGTCCGCGAGCTGACCGAAGCCATCGCCAAGGCGAAGATGCCGCCGGAGGTGGCGGACCAGGCCATGAAGGAGCTGCGCCGCCTCGAGCGCATGCCGGAGGCCGCCGCGGAATACGGCATGATCCGCACCTATCTCGACTGGCTGATCGAGCTGCCCTGGAACCTCCCGGAGGAGAAGCCGATCGAGATCGCCGAGGCGCGGCGGATCCTCGACGAGGACCATTACGGTCTCGACAAGATCAAGCGGCGGATCGTCGAGTATCTCGCCGTGCGCAAGCTGGCGCCCGGCGGCAAGGCGCCCATCCTCTGCTTCGTCGGCCCGCCGGGCGTGGGCAAGACCTCGCTGGGCCAGTCGATCGCCCGCGCCATGGAGCGGAAGTTCGTGCGCGTCAGCCTGGGCGGCGTGCATGACGAGGCGGAGATCCGCGGGCATCGGCGCACCTATGTCGGCGCGCTGCCGGGCAACATCATCCAGGCGATCCGCAAGGCGGCAGCGCGCAACTGCGTGATGATGCTGGACGAGATCGACAAGCTCGGCGCGGGCATTCACGGCGATCCCTCAGCCGCGCTCCTGGAGGTGCTCGACCCCGAGCAGAACCACACCTTCCGCGACAACTACCTCGCGGTGCCGTTCGATATGAGCCGGGTGGTCTTCATCGCCACCGCCAACATGCTGGAGTCCATCCCGGGTCCGCTGCGCGACCGCATGGAGGTGATCGCGCTCTCCGGCTACACCGAGAACGAGAAGCTGGAGATCGCCAAGCGCTACCTGATCCGCCGGCAGCTGGAGGCCAATGGCCTCAAGCCCGAGCAGGCGGAGATCGACGTGGCCGCGCTGAAGGCGATCATCGAGGGCTATACGCGCGAGGCCGGCGTGCGCAACCTGGAGCGCGAGATCGGCAAGGCGCTGCGGCACGCCGCCGTCCGCATCGCCGAGGGGTCCGCGAGCCACGTGCGCATCGGCATCGAAGACCTGCCGACGGTGCTGGGGCCGCTGCGGTTCGAGAACGAGGTGGCCTTGCGCACCTCCATCCCCGGCGTGGCGACCGGCCTCGCCTGGACGCCGGTCGGGGGCGACATCCTCTTCATCGAGGCGACGCGCGCGCCGGGCGGCGGCAAGCTCATCCTTACCGGCCAGCTCGGGGACGTGATGCGCGAGAGCGCGCAGGCCGCGCTCAGCCTGGTGAAGAACCGCGCCGAGAGGATCGGCATCGAGCCGAGCCTGTTCGAGAAGCACGACATCCATATCCACGTCCCGGCCGGCGCCACGCCCAAGGACGGCCCCAGCGCCGGCGTGGCGATGTTCACCGCGCTCGTCTCGCTTCTGATCGGCCGCACCGTGCGGAGCGATACCGCAATGACGGGAGAGATCTCGCTGCGCGGCCTTGTCCTGCCGGTCGGCGGCATCAAGGAGAAGGTGGTCGCCGCCGCTCGCGCGGGGCTCACGCGCGTCATGCTGCCGGCGCGCAACCGCCGGGACTTCGACGAGATTCCGGAGGATGCGCGCCGCCGGCTGGAGTTCGTCTGGCTGGAGACCGTCGACCAGGCGATTGAGAATGCGCTAGAACCGCAGCGGACAGGGTAATTCCTGACGCGGAGCGGGCCAAATGGCCGGCGGACGACATGTGCAGTGCTGCATAGCCGGAGGCGGGCCGGCGGGGCTCATGCTGGGGTTGCTCCTGGCGCGGGCCGGGGTCTCCGTGGCCGTGCTGGAGAAGCATGCCGACTTCCTGCGCGACTTCCGCGGCGACACCATCCATCCCTCGACGCTCGAGGTGATGGCCGAGCTCGGCCTCCTGGACGAGCTCCTCACTTTGCCGCATCAGAAGGTATCGAGCCTCAGCGCCCAGGTCGGGGCGACCGAGCTGGTCATGGCTGACTTCAGCCGGCTGCCGACCCGCTGCAAGTTCATCGCGTTCATGCCGCAATGGGACTTCCTGAACCTGCTGGCGCGGCACGCATCCCGCTACCCGGGATTTTCTCTGCTGATGAACGCGAAGGCCACCGGCCTGATAGAGGAAGGCGGCGGGGTCCGCGGCGTACGCGTCAAGACTCCCGAGGGCCGGTTCGAGATCGCCGCGGACCTGGTGGTCGCCGCGGACGGCCGGCATTCCACCTTGCGCGGCGCGGCCGGGCTGCCGGTCGAGGAGCTGGGCGCGCCCATCGACGTGCTCTGGTTCCGCATCTCGCGCTCGGCGGGCGATCCGCCGCGGACCATGGGCCGGTTCGCGGCGGGCGGGATCTTCGTGATGATCGACCGCGGCGACTATTGGCAGTGCGGGCTGGTGATCGCGAAGGGCGGCTACGACCTCGTCCGCGCCGCCGGCCTGCCGGCCTTACGCGCCAGGATCGCCGGCTTGGCGCCCTTCCTGTCCAACCGCGCGGACGAGATCCGGGATTGGGAGCAGGTCAAGCTGCTGACGGTCCAGGTTGACCGCCTGAGCCGCTGGCACAAGCCGGGCTTCATCTGCATCGGCGATGCGGCGCATGCGATGTCACCGATCGGCGGGGTGGGGATCAATCTCGCCATCCAGGACGCGGTTGCCGCCGCCAATTTGCTCGCCGTGCCGCTGCGCGAGAACCGGGTGACGGCAGCCGACCTGGAGGCGGTGCAGCGCCGGCGCATGTTCCCGACGAGGGTGACGCAGCGGCTTCAGCTGGCGATGCAGAACCGCATCATTGCCCCTCTGCTGAAGGCCACCACAGACCCGACGCCGCCGCTGGCCTTGCGCCTGATGGCCGCCTTTCCGCCGTTACGTCAGATACCTGCGCGCGTGATCGGCCTGGGCGTGCGCCCCGAGCATGTCCGGGTCACCGAGGCGCGGCCGGCGCTCGCCGCCGCGAGCTAGAGTCCCGCATTGCCCGGCACGGCCTTGCGGCGCTCCCGCTGGGCCACATAGAGGCCGCTGCCGACGATGATGGCGATGCCCAGCCAGACCGGCGGCACTGGGAACTGCCCGAACACCAGGTAGGAGAGAAGGGTCGCGCTGACGATCTCGGTGTAATTGAGCGGGGCGAGCGCGGCGGCGGGCGCATGGCGGAAGGCGAGCACCACCAGCCCATGCGCCACGAATGAGATCGCGCCGATGCTGAAGAGCTGCAGCCACTCGATTCCGTCCGGCACGACCGCGCGCATCTCCGCCGGGCCGAACAGGCTGGTGAGGAGCAGCGCGGAGCCGAGGGCGAGGGTGCCCGCCACGCCCGTGATGAATTGGGCCGCCAGCAGGGACCCCTCGACCCTGAGGCGTCGGGTGAGCAGCAGATAGCCCGCGAACAGGAAGGCTGCGGCCAGCGGCAGCAGAGCGGTCAGGCCGAACACCGCCCAGCTCGGCCGGATGATGAACATCGCGCCGACGAAGCCGACCACCACGGCGGCCCACCGCCGCCACCCGACCCGCTCGCCGAGCACGACGGTCGAGAGGGCGGTCAGGATCAGCGGCTCGGTGAAGAAGATGCCGAGCGTGTCCGGGATCGGCATGACCTTGAGCGCGGCGAAGAACAGCAGCGTCGCGCCCGCCAGGAACAGCCCTCGCAACGCGTGCAGCCCCATGCGGGGCGGCAGCAGGGTCGATGGCCTGCGGATGGCGACGGCGGCCAGCGCCGCCAACACCGCTTGCATGGCAAACCTGGATAGCGTCACCTCCAGGACCGGCATCTTCTGGCCGAGCAGCTTGGCCAGCACGTCCATCACCGGCAGCACGGTCATGGCAAGGGCCATCAGCGCCATGCCGCGTCCGATCTCATGCCGTTCCACGGGCGGGTTGAGGCTGCTTGTCACGGGATGCGCGGGGCTGGCGTTTGAAGACACGGTAAGACCGACCGCTCGCGAGAGGCCGATCCTCGGGTGCGACAACA
>JAREAF010000364.1 GCA_029240475.1 Rhodospirillales bacterium
CGTTGATCTCGCGGACGATCTCGAAGATCTTCTCGACGAAGATCGGCGCGAGCCCCATGGACGGCTCGTCGAGGAGGAGGAGCTTCGGCCGCGCCATCAGCGCGCGTCCGATCGCGCACATCTGCTGCTCGCCGCCGGACATCGTCCCTGCCTTCTGCGTCCGCCGCTCCGCGAGGCGCGGGAAGAGCTCGAACACGCGCTCCATGTCGTCCTTGAAGTTCTCCCGGTCCGTGCGCTGGAAGGCGCCCATCTCGAGGTTCTCGATCACGGTCATCCGCGGGAACAGCCGGCGACCCTCGGGGCTCTGGGCGATCCCGCGCTTGACGATGGTGTGCGGCGTCGCGGTCGTGATGTCGTCGCCCTGAAACCGGATCGCGCCCTGCCGCGCGCGGTTCAGGCCGTTGATCGCTCGCAGCGTCGTCGACTTCCCGGCGCCGTTCGCGCCGATCAGGGTCACGATCTCGCCCTGGGCCACGTCCATCGTGACGCCGTGCAGGGCCTGGATCTGCCCATAGAAGCTGTGCACGTTGACAATCGAGAGCATGGCTCAGATGGCCCCCGCCTCGCCGCGCTGAGCCAGGTCCTCGGCGACCTCCGGCGGCAGCTCCTCGTCCTCCTCCTCGCCCAGATAGGCGCGAATCACGGCCGGGTCCTGGCGCACCTGGTCGGGTCTTCCGTCCGAGATCTTGCGGCCGTAATCGAGCACGACGATGTGGTCGGAGATCTCCATGACCACGCTCATGTCGTGCTCGATGAGAAGGATGCCGATGCCCTGCTGGGCTTTGATCTCAAGCAGGAGCTCATTGAGCTCGGCCGATTCCCGGGCGTTGAGGCCGGCGGCCGGCTCGTCGAGGCAGAGCAGCACGGGATCGGTGCACATGGCCCGCGCGATCTCGAGCCGGCGCTGGTCGCCATAGGGCAGATTGCCGGCCTGCCAGTCGGCGCGCGAGGTCAGGCCGATGCGGTCCAGCCAGTAGCGGGCGAGCTCGACCGACTGGCGCTCCGCCGCGCGGTGGCGGGGCAGCCAGAGCAGCCCCGCGATCGTGAAGCCGGACTCCTTCATCAGCTTGTTGTGCTGGGCGACGATCAGGTTTTCCAGCACCGACATGCCGGCAAAGAGGCGGATGTTCTGGAAGGTGCGCGCCACCCGCGCCTGCTGGGCGATGCGGAAGCCGTCGGTCTGCTCCAGCAGGAAAGTGCCGTGCGGCGCATTCAAAGCGAGGCGTCCGACCGAAGGCTTGTAGAACCCGGTCAGGCAGTTGAAGACGGTGGTCTTGCCGGCGCCGTTCGGTCCGATGATCCCGGTGATCTGCCCGTTGCGCGCCGAGAAGGACACATCATCGATCGCGACGAGGCCGCCGAAGCGCATCGTGAGATGCTCGACATTGAGGAGAGGAACGTCGTTCATCGCCGCTTCTGCTCAGCGCCCTCGCCTGCGGCATGCAGGCGGATGGTGGGATCGCGCCGACCCAGGAGCCCTCCCGGCCGCCAGATCATGATCAGCACCATCCCAAGGCCGAAGGCCAGCATGCGGTAGTCCTTCAGCTCGCGGAAGAATTCGGGGATGCCGATCAGCACGATGGCCGCAAGCACGATGCCGACCTGGCTGCCGAGGCCGCCCAGCACCACGATCGCGAGGATCACGGCCGATTCGATGAAGACGAAGCTTTCGGGGCTGACGAAGCCCTGGCGCGCGGCGAAGAAGGAGCCGGCGAAGCCGGCGAACATCGCCCCGAACGCGAACGCCGTCAGCTTGGTGTTGGTCGGGTTGATGCCGAGCGCGCGGCAGGCGGTCTCGTCCTCGCGCAGCGCCTCCCAGGCGCGCCCCAGCGGCAGCTTGCGGATCCGCAACGTGAAGAAGTTGGTGATCAAGGCGCAGGCGAGGATGAGGAAATAGAGGAAGAAAACGCGGTGGTTGGGGCTGTAGTCGAGGCCGAAGAAGGTGTGGAAGCTCTCGGTCCCTTCCGGCGGACTGCGGTCGAAGGGAAGCCCGAAGAAGGACGGACGCTCGACATTGTTGATGCCGTTCGGCCCGCCGGTGAACCACCACCAATTGATCAGGACGATGCGGATCATCTCGCCGAAGCCGAGGGTGACGATGGCGAGATAGTCGCCGCGCAGGCGCAAGACCGGGAAGCCGAGCAGGATGCCGAACAAGGCCGCGAGCGCGCCGGCGAGCGGCAGGCACACCCAGAAGCTGAGCCCGAAGGTCGTGCTGAGCAGGGCATAGCTGTAAGCGCCGACCGCATAGAAGGCGACATAGCCAAGATCGAGCAGGCCGGCGAGGCCGACGACGATGTTCAGGCCCCAGCCCAGCATGATGTAAGTCAGCACAAGCGTGCAGATATCGATCAGCCGGCGATCGGCGAAAGGCAGGAACGGCAGCACGATCGCAAAGCCGAGCAGCGCTGCGCCGATCAAGGGCGTGAGGCGGCGGAATGCAACGCCGATGCGGCCGAGGACCGCCGGAGGCTGCCGGCCGGTCGCCCGCGCCCGCGCCGCGGTGGCGAGCTGCAGCGCCCGCCCAACCAGCAGGAGCGGCACAACCAATGCCGCCCAATCGAGCGTCTCGGCTTCGAAAGGCAGCATCCATTGCAGGTCGGGATCGCCGGTGACGAGCGGTATGAGCAGGACCAGCGCGGCCACGGCTCCCACGACGAGCGGGATCATCGGCCGCCGCGCCCTTAGGAACTCGAAACAGACGTAGCTGACGAAGACCGCGGCCACCGCAAACGCCACGGCTTCGAAACGGGTATGAAGCCGGAGCTGGCCGGTGCTGCTGACCGTCTCAAAACCGACGAGGCCGATGGTCAGCAGGAAAGTGACAAGGCCGGCAACGGCGGCGCGCTTCAGGATCCCGGCAAAATCCAGTTCGGCCCGTTGCGCGATGTCCGCTGCCTGGACCTGCACCGCCATGGCTTAGACCTTCTCCACTTCGGGCCGCCCGAGCAGGCCCGACGGCCGGAAGATCAGGACAAGCACCAGCACGCCGAAGGCGGCGACGTCCTTGTATTCGACCGAAAAGTAAGCCGACCAGAATGCCTCGATCAGGCCGATCAATATGCCCCCGAGCATGGCTCCGGGCAGGGATCCGATGCCGCCCAGCACGGCCGCCGTGAAGGCTTTGATGCCGGCGACGAAGCCCAGATAGAAATCGATGATGCCGTAGTAGAGAGTGACCATGAGCCCGGCCACCGCAGCCAACGACGCGCCGATCACGAAGGTGATCGAGATGGTTCGGTCGATGTTGACGCCAAGCAGGGACGCCATGCGCTGATCCTGCTCGCATGCGCGCTGGGCGCGCCCGAGGGTGGTGCGGGTGATCATGAGGGTGAAGACCGTCATGAGGCTGACCGTCACCAGCATGATGACGATCTGCATGTAGCTAATCTGTACCGCGAAGGTGCCGCTATCCACCAGAGTGATCGCGCCCGGGATCACCGACACCAGGGGCTTGCCGCGGGCCCCCTGCAGCAGCTGCACGGAATTCTGCAGGAAGATCGACATGCCGATCGCCGAGATCAGCGGCGCCAGCCTGGTTGACCGCCGCAGGGGCCGGTAGGCCACCCGCTCCACGGTCCAGCCATAGGTGGCGGTGAGCAGCACCGCGATGACCAGCACCACCATGAGCGCGAGCGGCACGAAGCTGACGCCGAGCAGGCCCAGGACCAGGAAGGCGATCAGCGAATGGAAGGCGCCGATCATGAAAATGTCGCCGTGGGCGAAGTTGATCATCCCGATGATCCCGTAGACCATCGTGTAGCCGATCGCGATCAGCCCATAGATGGCGCCGAGCGAAAGACCGTTGATCAACTGCTGAAGAAAATACTCCATCAGCCTTCATCCGCTCCGCCGGCCTGCGCGGACGCACGCGGGGCGCGGGCCGCAGCAGAGCATCGGGCATGAATTCCTGCAGCCAACCGTGGCGCTTCGCCGGATTGCGGAGCCGGCCGCTCCCCTGCCGATCAGCCTAGTCCTGTTCAAGTGGGACGACCGTCTGGACGCATCGTTCCTTGTTGTTGGCGGCACCCTAAACTGAGGCCCGCGGGACCGGCAAGGCCCATTTTGGCTCGCTTGCCGGCCCAGTTGAGCGACCGGGCTTCCGTCCTTTGGGCCCATTTGCGCCGCCTAGACCCGCCGCGGCTCGAAGACGCCCGGCCTGTCGGTCCCGAGCAGCCCGGCCGGCCGGAATATCAGCACCAGGACCAGCACCAGGAAGACGGCTATGTCCTTCCATTCCGAGCCGACCGCCGCGGCGGTGTAGCATTCGACCAGCGCGATCAGCAGCCCGCCTAGAAGGGCGCCCGGCAATGACCCAATGCCCCCTAGCAGGGCGGCGGT
>JAREAF010000365.1 GCA_029240475.1 Rhodospirillales bacterium
TCGAGATCGCCAGCCGCATCAGCACCCATCGGGAGGCGGTCACCAGAGAGCTTGGCCGGCTCGAACATGAGGGCATCCTTGCGAAGGAGGGCCGCACTCTGCGCATCCGGGACGTCGCCCGACTGCGCAGGCTGGTGGAGGAGTTTTCGGCCGACCAGGGTTGACCCCTCGTGGCGGGCCGCCCCCGCTTTTGATCCCGCCCTAGCAGGAGCGCCCTGCAGGGCGTGGCCCCTCCTCGGCAGGCCCCGGAGAGACCAAGGCGTAGGACGCGTCCTCGGCGCCGGCCCCGAAGGGGGATGTGTGCTCGGGGCTGCAGGACACCGAGGTCAGCAGCCCGAAGGTCACGAGCACGGCCACAGATTCGATCAGCACCAGAACCCAGGCGGATATGACATCCTGCCGGCCGATGCGTTTCTCTTCCCAAGGCTCCTTGGCAACCATCTCTCCGCTCCAACTTCCGGGATCGATGTTGCCCGCATTGTGAAACGCGCGACGGCGGCCGTATGTGGCAATTCGCACATCGTCGCCCGGCTCACCCTCGAGCGCGATGCGTTCTCCCCCGAGACGCTGATGCGGCTATTCCACCTCACGCCGGCCGAGGCGCGGCTGGCGGTGGAGCTCGCCTCGGGACGGACGCTCCAAGAGATCTGCGCGCAGTTCGGCATCTCGCGCGCGACCGCCAACACCCAGCTCGGAGCCGTCTTCCGCAAGATGGAGGTGGGCCGCCAATCCGAACTGGTCGCGCTGCTCAACCGCGGGGTGGGACGGTTCTTCTGAAGGGGGGCTACGGGCGGGGCTCAGCCGGCCGCTCGTAGGTGAGGTTGAACACCATGTCTTCGACGAACCGGCGGAACCCCGGATCCTCCGTGAAGCGGCGGTAGAGCTCCGTGTCGTCCTGCAGAACTCCGCCCATCACCTTCCTGAGTGCCAGGTTGTGCTCGATGCGCGCGTTCTGCGGGTCTGAGTTTTTTCGCGCGTATTGGTAGGCCTGGTCCGCCGCCACCCGGTTCGGAATATCCTCAGTGAGTAGCCGGCGCACCCGGTCCTTGTCGGTCCAGGTGATATCGCCATACTGCTCGTTGAAGGTCTTGACGATTGTCGAGAGGCGATCCAGCTCCGTCTCGCGTTTACCCCCTCCTCCCGTGGTCGGAACCGGCCCGATCTCGGCATTCTGATCCGGAAGCTGGATCTGCATGACGGCCTGCTTCTCGACCCGGTAGCTATCCATGTCGATGGCCTCGAGAATGCCCTGCGAGAGGTCGTCCTCCTTCGGGGCGGGCAGCTTCGGCACGAGGAAGTTCAGGAAGATGGACAGCTTCTCCCATTCGGCATTCGTGTAAGGCAGGATCGTCGCCAGGAACCCATAGGTGCGCAGGAAGGCCTTGGCGTTTCCCTTGAACGCCACCTGACCGTCCTCATCGAGCTGCTCCAGATAGGTCGCAACGCACGCATCGAGGATGGGGTCGAGCCGGTCGCGGTCCGCCCCGCCGAGATAGAGCTCGACGAGCAGATCCACCTGCTCGGGCGCATAGATCTGCGCCTCGTCCAGCTCCTTCTTCAGATCGTGCAGCTTGTTCGGGTCAGTCTCCTCGCTGAGGATGGTCGCGCGGTAATAATCGGCGAACGCCATCTGGATCACGTCCGCCTGGTTCATGAAATCGAGCACGAACACGTCGTGCTTCTTCGGATGCGCGCGGTTCAGGCGCGAGAGGGTCTGCACCGCCTTGATGCCCGACAGCATCTTGTCGACATACATCGTGTGCAGCAGCGGCTCGTCATAGCCGGTCTGGAACTTGTCCGCGCAGATCAGGAAGCGGTGGGGGTCCTGCCGGATCTGGTCGGCGATCTGGCTGGAAGGGAAGCCGTTGAGCGAGGCTTCGGTGACCTGCACGCCCTCATAGTCGTGCTGGCCCGAGAAGGCCACGATGGCCCGGTACGGGCTCTTCCGCTCGGTCAGGTAATCGCGGATCGCATGGAAATACTGGATCGCGCGCTGGATGCTGCCCGTGACCACCATGGCGCGGGCCTCGCCGCCGATCTTGTTCAGCGCCAGCACCTGCTCATGGAAATGGTCCACCATGATCTCGGCCTTGAGCCGGATCGCATGGTCGTGACTCTCGACATAGCGCCGCAGCTTCTTCTTCGCGCGCTTGGCGTCGAACTCCGGGTCGTCCTCGACGGTCTTGACGAGCCGGTAATAGCTCTGGATCGGCGTGTAATGTGCGAGGACGTCCAGGATGAAGCCCTCCTGGATCGCCTGCTTCATGGTGTAGCTGTGGAAAGGGCGGTGCTTGGTCCTGCCGTCGCTCTCGAACGGCTCGCCGAAGATCTCCAAGGTCTTGTTCTTCGGCGTCGCCGTGAAGGCGAAATAGGAAGCGTTGGGCAGGAGCTTCCGCCCTTCCATCATGCGGTTGATGATGTCCTCGGTGGTCTCGTCCTCCTCTTCGCGGCCACCCTCTGACAAGGCCATGGACATGGCGGCCGAGGTGCGGCCGCCCTGGCTGGAATGCGCCTCGTCGATGATGATGGCGAAGCGCCGCCCGCGATGCGCGCTGCCGATCTCGTCGAGGATGAAGGGAAACTTCTGCACCGTGGAGATGATGATCTTCTTGCCCCCATCGATGAACTCGCGGAGTTGAGCCGAGCCTTCCGTCACGGCTCCGATAGTGGCGCCGACCTGGGCGAATTGCTTGATGGTGTCGCGGATCTGCTGATCGAGGATGCGCCGGTCGGTCACGACGAAGACCGAATCGAAGACCGGCTGCTGCTCCTGCCGCAGGCCCACGAGCTGATGGGCGAGCCAGGCGATGGAATTCGACTTGCCGCTGCCGGCGGAATGCTGGACCAGGTAGCGTCGGCCGGCGCCGTGCGCACGCGCATCCGCAAGCAGCTTGCGCACGGCGTCGAGCTGATGGAAGCGCGGCCAGATCTGCTGTGCCTTCTTGCGGCCCGTCCGCTCGTCCTTGAACTCGATGCGCTGGGCGTAGTTCTCGATGATGTCGGTCAGGCCGTCGCGCGTCAGCACCCGCTTCCACAGGTAATCGGTCTTGAGCCCGTCAGGATTGGGCGGGTTGCCCGCTCCGTCGTTCCAGCCGCGGTTGAAGGGCAGGAACCAAGACTCCTTGCCCCTGAGCTGTGTGCAGAAGCGCACCTCCTGATCATCGACCGCGAAATGCACAATGCAGCGGCCGAACTCGAACAGCTTCTCGCGCGGATCGCGGTCGCGCTTGTACTGTTCGATCGCGTCCTCCACGGTCTGCTTGGTCAGGCTGTTCTTCAGCTCGAAGGTGGCGATCGGCAGCCCGTTGATGAAAAGCGCTATGTCGAGCGCGAGCTGCGTCTCGTCACGGCTGTAGCGGAGCTGGCGCGTGAGCGAGAAAATGTTCTGGCCGTACCGCTCGGCCGCCTTAGCGTTGCCCGGCGAGGGCGTGCCGTAGAAAAGGTCGAGTTGGTGCGCTTCGTGCTGCAGTCCCTTGCGCAGGAGGTCGATAACCCCGCGCTTGGAGATCTCTCCCTGGAGCCGCGCGACGAAGCGGCGGCGGGTCGGCCCGTCTCGGGCAAGATCCAGCGCCACGGCGATGCGGGGCTGCGTGGATTCCAGGAAGGCGCGCAGTTGGGCGAGGTCCACGCAATATTCGCGGTCATAGTCGGCCGGATCGCCGCAGACCCAGCCGCTGCCCCCATAGCTCGCAGCGGGCGCGCTGAGGCCCGGGATACGTCCCGGCGCGCGATCGCAAGGGCCACCGGTGAGCGCGGTGCAGATCAGCCGCTCCAGCCCGCGCTCGGTGGTATCGGTCGTCATGCGACCGCATCCTCCAGCGCATCGTCGGACTCCGCATTGTCGGCATCGGCGTCCAATCCGTGCTCTGCCTCGACATCCGCCGGGGCGTCGGACGCATCCAACGGTTCTTCGCTCTCCTCGATTTCCGACAGGCGCGCCGCCTGACGCACGTCAACCTTGCCAGTGACCACGTCCGCTATCAGCCGCGTTCGAAGCTCGATGCAAACCTCGATAGACCCACGAATAGCCTGTATCGCACCATCCACCCTCCGCGTGGCGGCATCGAGGTGCTCCACGATTTCAATCTGCTCACGCAACTCTGGAAAGGCGAGCCTATGCGAACGGATCTTTTCGCCCGTTAAGTGTGCAATCGTGCTTTCATGACCGTCATCAAACGCTCCAGCTCGTGCCGCTGCACGGAGTACATACATCAGGAATCTGGGAAGATCCCTCTGGACGGACACAGGACGCAATCGGTGGATTGCCTTCTGAAAGCCGCAGATGGGCAGATCTCCGTTCCAAATTGCTGCTCTACCGACCTCACCTCCCTCGCA
>JAREAF010000366.1 GCA_029240475.1 Rhodospirillales bacterium
ACGCTGCCGCAGCTCCTGCCCGCCGTCATGTCCGGATTCCTGCTCAGCTTTACCTTCAGCTTCGACGATTTCATCGTCGCCTTCTTCGTGGCGGGGCCGATCACGACGCTGCCGATCTACATCTTCTCCTCCATCCGCCGTGGGGTGACGCCCGAGATCAACGTCATCGCTACGGTCGTGATGACCGTTTCGCTCACGTTGCTCGTGCTCGCCCAGCAGCTGCTGCAGCGGCAGCGGCGCCCCAAACCCGCGAAGGCCTAGGAGGACATCATGACCGCCGAGATCCAGTGCGCCGTCGAGATTCGGGCCGAGCTGGGGGAGGGGCCGGTCTGGTCCGAGGCCGAGCAGGCGCTCTACTGGATCGACTGCATGAAGCCGGCGGCATACCGCTACGATCCCGCAACCGGCGAGAACCGCGCGCTGGATCTGCCATTGGACAGCACGCTCGGCGCGCTCGCCTTCCGGCGCGGCGGCGGGTATGTGCTGGCGCTGGAGAGCGGGGTCAAGAGCGTCGATGCCGACGGCAAGTCCGTGCAGCTCCTCTGCCATCCGGAGAAGGGGCGGGACGAGAACCGCTACAACGACGGCAAGCCCGACCGTGCCGGGCGGTTCTTCCTCGGTTCATTGAACAAGGCCGATCGCGATCCGACCGGCGCGCTCTACCGCATCGACCCGGACGGCGCCTGCACCGAAATCGACAGCGGCTTCGTCTGCTCGAACGGCATGGATTGGAGCCCGGACAATCGCATCTTCTATTTCGTCGACAGCGGCAGCCGGAACATCTTCGCCTACGACTACGACGCTGCGACCGGCGAGATCGACAATCGCCGGGTGCTGGCCACAGTGGCGGCGCAGGAGGGCGTGCCCGACGGGCTCTGCATCGATCGCGAGGGCTTCGTCTGGGTCGCGCATTGGGACGGCTGGTGCATCAGCCGCTTCGACCCGGACGGCCGCCGCGAGCGCAAGGTGCGGGTGCCGGTTCCGCGCCCGACCAGCCTGTGCTTCGGCGGCCGGAACCTGGACCGGCTGTACGTCACCTCGGCAGCCATGGACCTCGACAAGCCCGCGCTTGCGGCCGCGCCCCTCTCGGGCAGCCTGTTCGCCTACGAGCCCGGCGTGCGCGGGCTGCCCTTCAGCGCGTTCGGGCGCTAGCGCGGGAGCTAGTTCCCGAACGCGGCGATCCCGGTGATCGCCCGTCCGAGGATGAGGGCGTGGATGTCGTGCGTGCCCTCATAGGTGTTCACGGCTTCCAGATTCATGACATGGCGGATCACATGGAACTCGTCGGAGACGCCGTTGCCGCCATGCATGTCGCGCGCGGCGCGGGCGATGTCGAGCGCCTTGCCGCAGGAATTGCGCTTGAGCATCGAGATCATCTCGGGCGTGGCGCGGCCCTCGTCCTTGAGCCGCCCCAGGCGCAGGCAGGCCTGCAGACCGAGCGTGATCTCCGTCTGCATGTCCGCCAGCTTCTTCTGGATGAGCTGGTTGGCCGCGAGCGGACGGCCGAACTGCTTGCGCTCCATCGTATAGTTGCGCGCGGCGTGGAAGCAGAACTCGGCCGCGCCGAGCGCGCCCCAGGCGATGCCGTAGCGCGCGTTGTTGAGGCAGCCGAACGGCCCTTTCAGGCCCTTCACCTTGGGCAGGAAGTTCGCTTCCGGCACGAAGACCTCGTCCATCACGATCTCGCCGGTCACGGAGGCCCGGAGCGAGAACTTGCCCTCGATCTTGGGCGTGGAGAGCCCCTCCATCCCGCGCTCGAGGATGAAGCCGCGGATCTCGCCGGCGTCGTCCTTGGCCCAGACCACCATCACATCGGCGATGGGGGAGTTGGTGATCCACATCTTGGAGCCGGTGAGGACGTAGCCGCCCTCCGCCTTGCGGGCGCGCGTCTTCATGCCGCCCGGGTCGGACCCATGATCGGGCTCGGTCAGGCCGAAGCAGCCGACCAGCTCGCCCTTGGCCAGCCGCGGCAGGAAGCGCTGGCGCTGCTCCTCCGTGCCGTAGGCGTGGATGGGATGCATGACCAGGCTCGACTGCACGCTCATGGCCGAGCGGTAGCCGCTGTCGACCCGCTCCACCTCGCGGGCGACGAGGCCATAGGAGACGTAGTTCACGCCGGCGCAGCCATAGCCCTCGATGGTGGGGCCGAGCAGCCCCAGCTCGCCCATCTCGGTCATGATTGCCCGGTCGAAGCGCTCGTGCCGGTTCGCCTCCAGGATCCGCGGCATCAGCCGGTCCTGACAGTAGGCCCGCGCGGCGTCGCGCAACATGCGCTCCTCCTCGCCGAGCTGGTCGTCCAGCAGGAGCGGGTCCTCCCAATCGAAGCGCGGCTTCTCAGGGCTGTGGGCGCGCGGGGCGGGGGCGGCCTCGCGGCCGCTCAGCGCTGCGGACATGGCTTCTTCTCCCATGGAGTTGAGGCTGATGATGGGGTCTGACCTGGCAAAGGGCAAGCCGAGCCGGGGGGCTAGCTCGCGCTTGCGAGGCGCCGACGCCGGCGGTGGCGCTGCATCTTCGCCCGGCTGCCGCAGACCTTCATCTCGCACCAGCGGCGGCTGGCGTTCTTGGTGAGGTCCAGGAACAGCCAGCCGCAATGCTCGCCCGGGCATTCGCGGAGGCGGTCGCGCAGCGGGGACAGAAGGAGCTCGGCCGCCGAGCGGGCGATCGGCCAAATCGGGTAGGCGAGCTGCGATCCGAGCGGATCGGCCGCCGGCCGCGGCCAATCCCAGGCGAAGCCCTCGGGCGCGGTGCCAATCCGGGCGCGGCTCATTGCATCGGCCAGAGCCAGGTTCAGGCGGTCGAGATCGCCCGCTCTCGGCGCCTCTTCCCGGACGATCGAGAGCAGCAGATCATGGATGGATTCGCGCAGCTGCAGGGCAGCCTCAAGCGCCCGTCCGGCGCCCCCTGGGTCCGCTGCGGCCGCGCGCTCGAGGATGGAGGCATCACTCCTGTCCAGCAGCCCGGCATGGAGAGCCCAGGCGATCAGATCCGGATAAAGCCGCAGATGCTCCTGGCGCCGCGGCCCGCCGCGTCCGCTGGTCGTGTTGGTGAAATCGATGCAGAGCCGCCCGCCGATCAGCGGCAAGCTACTGGCCCGCGAGGGGCTCTGATGAGGCGCATCCGATTGCATCGGGTGTATATTACCATCTAAGCTGCTTTTGCCAGTAACGGAAGCGGACTGAGCGATGCTCGCCATAGCAGCCCGACCTCTGCTCGCCGCCCTGGCTCTGATGGCCTTCCTGGCTCTCGCTCTCCCGCCGAGGTCCGCGGGGGCGCAGGACCATGCGGAGGCCGTGCGCCGTTGCACCGAGTTGCTGCCGGGGCTGGCCGAGGATGCCGCTGAGGTCCATGCGGAGGTCCAGCGCGGCGGCCGGAACGATGCGACCGGCGTGCGCCTGAGCTGGCGAGGAAGGGAGGAGGAGGAGCGCTGGATCGTCTGCTGGTTCGTGCCGCTGGAGCTGACCGGCGGCGCCTGGCAGATCTCCAGCGTCGAGAGCGACGAGTTCGGGCGGCTAAGCCGCTACGATGTTCAGCAGCTCTACAAGTTCCTGCGGCTGCCTCACGCCTATCCTCCCGCGCCGGCCGCATCGGTGCCGGCGGATCCCGGGGCGGTCAACCTCCTCTACCTGCTGCAACAGACCATCAACGGCATCAGCCTCGGTTGCCTCTACGCACTGGTCGCGGTGGGGTTCACCCTCGTCTACGGCATCACCGGGGTAATCAATTTTGCCTTCGGCGAAATCTATATGCTCGCCGCGTTCGTGACCTTCATCGGCTATCTCTGGGCGGGTGAGATCATCACGCCGTTCTTCCCGGCCATCTTTGTCGCCAGCCTGGCCATAGCGGGGCTGGCCAGCTGGAGCAGCGACCGCCTCGTGTTCCGGCCGCTGCGGGGCGCCGCCTTGCGCGTGCCGCTGATCGCCGCCATCGGGCTTTCCATCCTGCTGAAGGACCTGGTGCGCCTGCTGCAGGGACCCCAGACGCGTTGGCTGCCATATTACCCGGACAGCTGGGCGCTGTTCACCGGGCGCGGGTTCGACGTCTATGTCAGCCGCGGGCATCTCATGGTCGGCGCCTTCACCATTTGTGCGGTCCTGGCCCTGTGGTGGATCAACAGCCGCACCGATTGGGGCCGGAGTTTCCGCGCCTGCGCCCAGGACCCGAAAATGGCCACCCTGCTCGGGGTGAACGTCGACCGCACCATCGGACTCGCCTTTCTGCTCGGCGGCGGCTTGATCGGGCTTTCGGGCATCTTCTCGGCCGTGCAGTACGGAATCGTCGATTTCTCGATGTGCACTCTGGTGGGGCTGAAGGCCCTGACCGCCGCCCTGCTA
>JAREAF010000030.1 GCA_029240475.1 Rhodospirillales bacterium
AGGAAATCGGCATAGGTGCGGTCGAGCAGCGCCTGGAACTTCTGCCACTGCTCGGGCGTGAAGGGCTGGTTGGCGCTCCAGATGCCGGCATTGGCGCCGCCCGCGACCCCGCCCCAGGTGACGCCCAGCTTCTCCCATAATCCGGAGAGCACGAACTTGCCGGCATATACGCCGATCGAGCCGGTGACGGTGCCGGGCGCGGCGAGGATGGCGCTCGCCGGCGCGGCGATGAAATAGCCCCCCGACGCGGCGACCCCGGACATGGAGACCACGACCGGCTTCTTCTCCTTGGCGCGCACCACCTCGCGCCAGATCGTGTCGGAGGCGACGTAGGAGCCGCCGGGGCTGTCGATGCGCAGCAGGATGGCGGCGATCTCCTCGTCATCGGCCGCCTCGCGGATCGCGTCGACCAGATCGTCCGCGGCGGTGACCTCCTCGCCGAACAGCGGGTCCGCGCTGCCGCCCACGATCGCGCCCGAGGCGACGATCAGCGCGATTTGCGCCGCGTCCGCGGGGGCCGTGGGCATAGCCGCGGCGTAATCGGCGACATCGATCGCGCGCTCCTCCTCCTCATCGAGCAGGGCCATGAGGTCGGTCCAGTAGGAGAGCCGGTCGACCAGCCCCGTCTTCAGCGCCTCCTGAGCGCCATGCGGCCCCGCGTCGATGAGGCGCAGGGCCTCGCCCTCGTCGAGCTTACGGCCCTCGGCGATGGCGCGCGCGAGCTGGGCCCGGAGCGAGCCCGCGAGCTGCTCCAGATTCTGCCGCTGCGCCGGCGACATCTCGGTCGCGACGAAGGTGTCGGCGCCGCCCTTGTATTCGCGGCGCTGGTCGAGCTGCGGCTGGACGCCGAGCTTGTCCAACAGGCCCTTCAGGAAGGGCTGCTGGATCAGGATGCCGACGGCCCCGAACTCGCCCGAGGGCTGCATCCAAATCTCGGAGAAGCCGGTGGCGAGGAGGTAATCGGCATTGGGGTCGCCGGTCTCGCCGAAGCTCTCGGCGAAGGCGTAGGTCGCCTTGCCCTTCTCGCCGAAGGCGCGCACGGCCGCGCGCAGCTCCTGCGCATGAGCATAGCTGATCGGATCCCCGCCCAGACGCGCCGCCAGCGCGGTGACGCGCGAATCCTTTGCGGCTGCGTCGATCGCGGCGACCGCCTCATGCAGCACGATCTCGCCGTTGAACTCCCCGAAGAAGCTGGTCGGCGCGCGCTCGACGACGCCATGGCGCAGGTCGAGGACGAGCACCGCCTCGCTCGGCACCTCCGGCGCATCCTCCATCGCCAGGCGCCAGCCGATCGTGCCGAGCCCGATGGTGAAGAGGAGGGTGAGGAGCCCGATCACCGCCAGCATCCCGACCAGGATCCGGAAGAGGACGCGCAGCACCCTCATCGGCCGAAGGACCCGATCTGCCCGCGATGGCGCAGCAGGTGGTCGGCGAGCACGACCGCGATCATGGCCTCGCCGACCGGCACCGCGCGGATGCCGACGCAGGGATCGTGCCGGCCGGTCGTGCGCAGATCGACTTCCGCGCCCGAAGCGGTCACGGTGCGCCGCGGATTGAGGATGGAGCTGGTGGGCTTCACCGCGAACCGGACGAGGATGTCCTGGCCCGTCGAGATGCCGCCCAGGATGCCGCCGGCATTGTTGGAGAGGAACCGCACCGATCCGTCGGCGCCCATGCGCATCTCGTCTGCATTCTCCTCGCCGGAGAGCCGCGCCGCCGCGAAGCCCGCGCCGATCTCGACGCCCTTGACCGCATTGATGCTCATCATCGCCTTGGCGAGGTCGGCGTCGAGCTTGTCATAGACCGGGGCGCCGAGCCCCGCGGGCGCGCCCTCGGCCACCACCTCGATCACCGCGCCCGTCGAGGAGCCGGCCTTGCGCACCCCGTCGATGAAGGACTCCCAGACCGGGACGATGGCCGCGTCCGGCGACCAGAACGGGTTGCGCTCGACCTCCGCCCAGTCCCAGCGGGCGCGGTCGATGGCATGCGGCCCGACCTGGATCAGCGCGCCGCGGATCGTCACCGGCTGGCCCAGCACGTGCTCGAGCACGCGCCGCGCCACCGCGCCCGCCGCCACGCGCGCCGCCGTCTCGCGCGCCGAGGAGCGGCCGCCGCCGCGCCAATCGCGAATGCCGTATTTGGCCCAGTAGGTGTAGTCGGCGTGGCCGGGCCGGAAGCGGTCCTTCAGCTCGGAATAGTCCTTGGAGCGCTGGTCCTCGTTCTGGATCTCCAGCGCGATCGGCGTGCCGGTGGTCTGGCCCTCGAACACCCCGGACATGATGCGCACCTGGTCGGATTCGCGACGCTGCGTGGTGAAGCGCGACTGTCCCGGCCGCCGGCGGTCGAGCCATTTCTGGATGTCGGCCTCGGCGAGCGGAATGAGGGGAGGGACCCCCTCCACCACGCAGCCGATGGCCGGCCCGTGGCTCTCGCCCCAGGTCGTGAAGCGGAACAAATGGCCGAAGCTGTTGCCGGCCATGGCTGGGGCCCTACTCCTTGCCCTCGAAGCCGGAGAGCAGCTCCGCCAGCTCCTTGGCCGAATCGGTCGCCATCATGCCGACCACGTGATAGCCGGCATCGACGTGGTGCACCTCGCCGGTGACGCCTGAGCCCAAATCGGACAGGAGGAACACCGCCGCGCCGCCCACATCCTCGATGGTGACGTTGCGCTTCAAGGGCGCGTTAAGCTGGTTCCAGCGCAGGATGTAGCGGAAGTCGCCGATGCCCGAGGCGGCGAGGGTCTTGATCGGCCCGGCCGAGATGGCGTTGACGCGGATGTTGCGCCCGCCGAGATCGGAAGCGAGATAGCGCACGCTCGCCTCGAGGGCCGCCTTCGCGACGCCCATGACGTTGTAGTGCGGCATCACCCGCTCGGCCCCGTAATAAGTGAGGGTGAGCAGGCTCCCGCCTTCCGTCATCAGCGGCGCCGCGCGCTGCGCGCAGGCGGTGAAGGAGTAGCAGGAGATATCCAGGGTCTGCGCGAAGTTGCGGCGCGAGGTGGCCAGATACTGGCCCTTCAGCTCCTCCTTGTCGGAAAAGGCGATGGCATGGACCAGGAAATCGAGCCGGCCCCAGTTGCCGCGCACCGTCTCGAACACCCGGTCGAGGCTGGCATCGTCGGTCACGTCGCAGGGGAGCACGATATTCGCGCCAACGGTCTGGGCCAGCGGCCGCACCCGCTTCTCCAGCGCCTCGCCCTGGTAGGTAAAGGCAAGCTCCGCCCCCTGGTCGGCGGCCGCCTTGGCGATGCCCCAGGCGATCGAGCGGTCGTTCGCCACCCCCATCACCAGCCCGCGCTTGCCGGCCATCAGCGTGCCTTGCGCCATTTCGGCCTCTTCGCCTCCTGATCCTCCGAACGGCGCGCATCCTACACGGAAGGCTTAGGAGGGGAAAGCAAGCCCGGCCGCCCGATTCAAGACCGGGGCGAGCCGGAACGGCCGCCCGAGCGTTCCTGATCGCGCGGCGAACGCGAGCGGCGAGACGGGACCGGGCCAAGGAGGGGTTGGATCGCAGGCATTCGGCAGCGCATCCGCGACCTGGGCAGCCTGCTCTGGTACGCGCTCTGGCGATTCAACAAGGATAGCTGCCTCGCGCTGGCCGCCTCGCTCAGCTACACGACCCTGCTGGCAATGGTGCCGCTGCTGGCCCTGGCGCTGGGAATCCTCACCGGCTTTCCGGCTTTCGACGACATCCACGCCCGGATCCAGGGCTTCGTGCTGCGCAACCTGGTGCCTCAGGCCGGCGCGGCGGTCGCCTCGGCCCTGACCAGCTTCGTCGAGAACGCGGGAAAGGCGACGGGCGTCGGCATCCTGGGCCTCGCCTTCACCTCGATCATGCTGCTCTCGACGATCAACTCCGCCTTCAACCAGATTTGGCGGGTGGAGAAGGAGCGCCCCATCCTGTGGCGGATGCTGGTCTATTGGACCATCATTTCGCTGGGCCCGATCCTGTTCGGGACGGCCATGTCGCTCTCGGGCGCGATCTATGCCGAGATCACCGGCGACCGCAGCATGCGCAAGCTGGTCAGCTGGTTCGTGCCGTTCGCCCTCGAGATCGTCGCCTTCTCGTTCCTCTACGCGATCACGCCGAACCGGCCCGTGCGCTGGCGGCACGCCTCGGTCGGTGGGTTGGTCGCCGCCATCCTGTTCGAGCTCCTGAAGGTCGGGTACGTCGCTTACTTGAAGGAATACCCGACCTACCAGAGCATCTACGGCGCGCTCTCCGCGATCCCGATCTTCCTGGTCTGGATGTATCTGTGCTGGGCGGTGACGCTGCTGGGGGCCGAGGTCGCCGCCGCGCTGCCGGAATGGCAGTCCGCCAACGCCCTCAAGGAGCCCGAGCGCAACCCGCGCCCCGGCGAGCGCCTCACCTTGGCGATGGTGCTGCTCAACCGCATGCTCGATGCCAGCCGGCAGAAGGGACCGATCCGTCACGAGGAGCTGATCGGCGGCCTCGCCGCGCCCATCAGGTGGGTCGATTGCGAGCTGCAGGCCCTGAGCCAGGGCGGCTTCATCGAGCGCACGCAGCGCGGTGACTGGGTGCTGACGCGCGATCTGGACGAGCTGACGGTCGGCGATCTCTATCGCGGGCTCGAGCTCACGCCGAGCCCCGCAGACGCCGCGCCCTCGACCCCGCTGGCGCCGGCCGCCGACTGGCCCGAACGGCTGCACGAGATCCTGGCCCAGGTGAAGGAGGCCGAGCGGGAGGTGATGCGGGTGCCGGTCAAGCGCCTGCTGCTCCACCGCAAGCACCAGCCCCTCCATCCGCGCCAGCGGGTCGCGGGCGGCTAGCTAGCCCTGCCCGAGACTGTCGGCGATCAGCCGCTGCAGCCTATTCCGGTGTTCGGCCGGCAGCTCGTCGAGCGCGTTGCCGAGCGCGGCCAGGCAGTTGCGCAGGAGATGCAGCTCGTCGATCAGATGCAGGATCAGCGGCACCGCCTCGTCATTCACGGCGAGATCCCGGCGCAGCTCGGCGATGAGCCTCAGGCGCGCCACGTCGATCTCGTCGAAGGCGATATCCTCGCCCTCGCGCTCGGGCAGGACCCAGCTTTCCTCGATCCACAGCTCCAGTTCCTGGCGGCTGATCTCGAATTCGGCCAGGACCTGATCCAGGCTGCGGCGCATGGAGGGGCTAGATCCCCAGCTTGGAGCGGGGGTCGTAGCCGTGGGTGGCGGACCACCGCTCGAGGAATTGCGCCAGCTCGGGATCGGGCCGCTCCGGCAGCACGACCTTGAGCGTCACATACTGATCGCCGCGCTGGCCGGACTTGCGGTCGACGATGCCGCGGCCCTTAAGGCGCAGCGTGGTGCCGGTGTTGGAGCCGGGCGGCACCTTGATGCTGACCTTGCCGTCGACGGTCGGGACGGTGAGGTTGGCGCCGAGCACCGCCTCAGGCAGCGTGACCGGCACCTCCAGATGCACGTTGGAGTCCTTGCGCGTGAAGAAGGCGTGCGGCTCGACATGGATCTCGACATAGGCATCGCCGGCCGGCCCGCCGCCGACGCCGGGCATGCCCTGGCCCTTCAGCCGCAGCGTCTGCCCGTGCTCGGTGCCCGGGGGGATGGTGACGTCGAGGGTCTTGCCGTCCGCCAACGTCACGCGCTTTTTGGCGCCATTGGCCGCATCGACGAAGCTGACGGTCAGCGTGTAGCTGACATCCTCGCCGCGCGTGCGGGCCGGCTGGCGGTTGCGCCGGCCGCGCCCGAACAGCTCGGAGAGGATGTCCTCGGCCGAGAAATCGCCGAACTCCGCCTCGCGGTACTTGGCGTTGCCGCCGCCCTCCGCATAAGCGCGATAGAAGGAGCGCTCGGGCCGCTCGGCTCCGGTCGCGTCGATCTCGCCGCGGTCGAAGCGCGCGCGCTTCTGCGCGTCGGAAAGGAGGTCATAGGCGGCATTCACCTCCTTGAACTCCTGCTCGACCTTCTTGTTGCCCGGGTTGAGATCGGGATGGAGCTTCTTGGCGAGCTTGCGGAACGCCTTCTTGATCGTCTCCTGATCGGCGTCCCGAGCCACTCCGAGAAGCTGGTAGGGATCCTTCATCTCGTGCTGAACCCCGCGGGGAATTGATCGCCCGGCTAGTTCACGACTCGCCAGCTGCCATCGGGCTGGCGGCAGGCGGTGCCGTAGGCGCTCTGGGTGCGGCCGTCGATCACCACCTGGGTCTGGTATTCGCGGCAGGGCTGCCCTTGCGCCGTCTCATAGGTGCGGGTCGGCGTGGTCGAGCCGGAATGGCCGCTGTTCGGGTTCTGCCAGGTTGAGGCCTGGCCGTCCGGATAGCGCTCCAGCGCGGCGTTGGCGCTCTGGGCGGCGTAGGCCTGGTCCGCACGGTCGAGCGACTTGCCGACCGAATTGCCGATCCAGGCTCCAAGCAGGGTTCCGGCGGCCGTCGCGACCAGCCGGGTCGAGCCATGCCCGACCTGCGAGCCCAGCAAGGCGCCGCCGACGCCGCCGACGACCGTGCCGGCGGTCTCCTTTTCCCCGTACTGCCAATTCTGGCATCCCCCAAGCGCGGCGACCATCGCGACCACCGCGGCCAGCCTTTTCACCTGACTGATCATGCCCCTTGCCCCAAATCTAGAATGAAGTGAACCTCGGGCCACCATATGCCCGGTTCGCGCCATACATACCACCATTTCGGCGGCGGTGGACATGGCGACGCGAACCATGGAATTAAAGCCCTTACAATTCCTTTTCACGGCGGCTGGCAAAGGGCTGCCGGCGGCCCAGAACCCGGACCATGATCGAGCACGACAACGACCCTTTCGCCCTGTTCGCCCAGTGGATGGCCGAGGCGGAGAAGAGCGAGCCGAACGACCCAAACGCCATGGCGCTGGCGACGGTCGGGCCGGACGGCATGCCGTCCGTGCGCATGGTGCTGCTGAAGGGCTTCGATCCGAACGGCTTCGTCTTCTACACCAACCTGGAGAGCCGCAAGGGCGAGCAGCTCCGGGCGCATCCCAAGGCGGCGCTCTGCCTGCACTGGAAATCCCTGCGGCGCTCGGCCCGCGTGGAAGGCACAACGAGCCTCGTCTCCCACGCGGAGGCGGACGCCTATTACGCCAGCCGGCCGCGCTCCAGCCGGATCGGCGCCTGGGCGTCCCGCCAATCGCGCCCGCTCGCCGGCCGGTTCGAGCTGGAGCGCCGGGTGGCGGAATATACGGCCAAGTTCGGATTGGGCGAGATCCCGCGCCCGCCATTCTGGTCGGGCTTCCGGATCGAGCCGCTGCGGATCGAATTCTGGAAGGATGGAGCCTTCCGCCTGCATGACCGTCTTGTCTTCAGGCGCGCCACCCCGACCGACAGCTGGACCATCGAGCATCTCTTCCCATGAAGAGCGCGGCAATCGAAGCCAAGCCGGCATCCGCTCCCGTCTTCGACCGGGAGGCCGGGCGGCTGATGCGCCTGGCGACCTACGCCTCGGTCGCCGTCGCGGGGGTGCTGATCGCGGCCAAGCTGTTCGCGTGGCTGGCAACCGACTCGGTCAGCATGCTCTCGACGCTGCTCGATTCGGTGCTGGATGCGGCGGCCTCCATGATCAATCTCTTCGCGGTCCGGCACGCGCTCACACCAGCCGACCGCGAGCACCGGTTCGGCCATGGCAAGGCGGAGCCTCTGGCGGCGCTGGGGCAGTCGGCCTTCGTCGCGGGTTCGGCCGTGCTGCTGATCGTCGAGGTGGTGCGGCGGCTGTGGCGGCCGCAGCCGATCGAAAACGGTGATCTCGGCATCCTGGTGATGCTGGGCTCGATCGTGCTGACCGTCATCCTGGTGCTGTTCCAGCGGCACGTCGTGCGCAAGACGGGCTCGCTCGCCATCAGCGCCGACCGGCTGCACTATCTGGGGGACGTGCTGGTCAATGGCGGCGTCATCCTGGCGCTGGTGCTCACCCAGCTGCTCGGCTGGCCGCTCATCGACCCGGTCTTCGGCGCCGTCATCGCCGTCTACATCCTCTACACCGCCTGGAGCATCGCGCGCTCCTCGCTGGACATGCTGATGGACCGCGAACTGCCCGACGAGGATCGGCAGCGCATCCGCGCCACCGCCCTGGCCCACCCGGAGGTGAAGGCGCTGCACGAGCTGCGCACGCGCGCCTCGGGCCCGGCCATATTCATTCAGTTCCATCTCGAGATGGATGGCGGCATGAGCCTTTACGAGGCGCATCGCATCGCCGATCAGGTCGAGGAGGAGGTCCTCGCCGCCTATCCGGGCGCGGAAGTCATCATCCACCAGGACCCCAGCGGCGTCGAGGAGCCGCGGAAGACCTTCGGCTAGCTCACTTTTCGCCCATTCCCGACGCCCGCAGGGCTGCTAGAGTGGCCCATCGTCCCGCGGCAGGCCGGGGAGGGGACCCATGGCGATACGCGTGATCTTGGGGCTGATCGATGGCGGCCCGGCGACCGAGACCGCCGCCGCAGCCGCCCTGGCCGTGGCGGATTCGTTCGACGCCCATCTGCAGCTCCTGCATGTCCGGCCCGATCCCGAGAGCCTGGTGCCGATGATCGGCGAGGGCATGTCCGGGGTCATGCTCGATCAGATGGTCGAGGGCTTCCGGACCGAAAGCCTGGAGCGGTCGGCCGCGGCGCGGCGGCTCTACGAGACCCTGTCCGCGCGCCGCGCCGGAGTTCCGGCGGACGGCAAGGCGACGATCGCCTTCCGCGAGGAGGAGGGGCGGGAGGATGAGGTCGCGGCCCGCCTCAGCCGGCTGCATGACCTGACGGTTCTCGCCCGCGCGGACCGCCAGTCGACCGCCCCCTCCAGCGTCACTTTGGAATCCGTTCTGCTGCATTCGGGCCGCCCCCTGCTGGTCGCTCCCTCAGAGCCGGTGCGCAGCATCGGGCGCAAGGTCGTGGTCGCCTGGAACGGCAAGATGCAGGCGGCGCGCGCGCTCGGGGCGAGCCTGCCGTTCCTGGCCAGGGCCGAGACCCTCACCATCCTGACCGCGGTCGAATCGCACACCCCCGGCCGGCCGGGCGACGTGGTCCGCTATCTCTCCTGGCACGGCATCCGCGCCGAGGCGGTCGAGGCGCCCGCGCAAAGCCCGGGCAAGGTCGGGCAGATCCTGCTCGACCATGTGGCCCAAGCGGGCGCCGACCTTCTGGTCATGGGCGCCTATGGCCACAGCCGGCTGAAGGAGATGATCCTGGGCGGCGCCACCCGCGAGGTGCTGGGCCATGCCACGCTGCCGGTGTTGATGGCGCACTAGGCAAGAAGGCCAGAAGCCAGAAAGCCAGAAGGCCAGAAGGGACGGTGTGATACTTTCTGGCGTTCTGGCTTTCTGGCTTTCTGGTTTCTGAAATGCGCCCCCTCCTCATCCTCACCGGCGCCAGCCGCGGCATCGGCCACGCCACCGTCAAGCGCTTCAGCGCCGAGGGCTGGCGGATCCTCACCTGCAGCCGCGACGACGTCCCGGAGGAGTGCAAGCGCGATCCGAACTGGTCGCACCACATCACGACCGACCTCTCGGACCCGGACGGGGTGGCAGATTTCGTGGAGGAGGCCACCGCCCTGATCGGCGACGGTCCGCTGAACGCCCTGGTGAACAATGCGGCGGTGTCGCCCAAGACCCCGTTCAAGGAGCGGCTCGGCTGCCTCAATGGCGACCTTGCCGCCTGGCGTCAGGTCTTTGAGCTGAACTTCTTCGCGCCGCTCGCGCTGTCGCGGGGCTTTGCCGCCCAGCTCGCCCGCGGCAAGGGCGCCATCGTCAACATCACCTCGATCGCCGGGCACGCGATCCATCCCTTCGCGGGCTCGGCCTACAGCACCTCCAAGGCGGCCCTGTCGGCCTTGACGCGGGAGATGGCGGTGGAATTCGCCGAACTCGGGGTGCGGGTCAACGCCGTGGCGCCGGGCGAGATCGAGACGGCCATGATCGGACCGGAATATGAAAGCCTGATCCCGCGCATCCCCTTGCACCGCATGGGCAAGCCGGAGGAGGTCGCGGCGGCGGTCTACCGGCTCTGCACCGATGATTTCGGCTATGTGACGGGGACCGAGATCTTCGTCACCGGCGGCCAGCACCTCTATTGAGCGAAGTCATGAGGCGGCGGAAGAAAAGCCCGGCGGTGAGCCCGGAAGGGGCGGCGGCGGAAGCCGAGCGGCGGGCCCGGCTGGCGGCGGCGTTGCGCGAGAACCTCTTGAAGCGCAAGGCCCAGAAGCGGGGGCGGGACGAGGCGGCGCGCGAAGCCGGGCAGGCAGGCCCCGAGCCGGCCGACCGCCAGCCGCTTGAGGGCGGACCCGAGGTCAAGTAAAAGGCAGCAGTTTCGCTGCAATCCATCCGCGCCTTCTCTCGAATAACCGCTACGGCCGGAATCGGCTCGGCAGCGTTAGGTTTGGCGCAACGAGCGGTGCGGCATATAAGCGCGCGCGGTCGCCGCTGGGGGCGGCCCGTCCAGGAAAAGGAATAGGCATGGACAAGATCCGCATCCGCGGCGGCAAGCCCCTGAACGGCCAGATCACTATCAGCGGCGCCAAGAACGCGGCCCTGCCGCTGATGGCGACGGCCCTCCTGACCGACGACACCGTCACCCTCGTCAACGTGCCGCGGCTGGCGGACATCGACAGCATGGCGCACCTGCTGGTGCAGCTCGGCGTCGAGGTGGCCATGTCGCAGCGTGCCGAGCGCGAGATGCGGCTGACCGCCGCCGACATCCGCGACACGACCGCTCCCTACGATCTCGTGCGCAAGATGCGCGCTTCGGTGCTCGTCCTGGGTCCCCTCCTGGCGCGCACCGGCCAGGCCCAGGTCTCGTTGCCCGGCGGCTGCGCCATCGGCACGCGCCCGATCGATCTGCACCTCAAGGGCCTGTCTGAACTCGGCGCGGAAATCGAGCTGCGCGAGGGCTATGTCCAGGCGAAGGTGCCGGGCGGGCGCCTGAAGGGCGCGAAGATCGTCTTCCCGAAGGTCTCGGTCGGGGCCACCGAGAACCTTCTGATGGCGGCCGCGCTCGCCGAGGGCGAGACCGTGCTCGTCAATGCCGCGCGCGAGCCGGAGATCAGCGACCTCGCCCGCTGCCTCAACGCGATGGGGGCGCGGATCGAGGGGATCGACACCGAGACCTTGCGCATCCATGGCGTCGAGCGGCTGCGCGGCTGCCGCCACCGCATCATCTCCGACCGCGTCGAGACCGGCACCTATATGATGGCCGCGGCGATCTGCGACGGCGACCTCGAGCTGGTGGGCGGCAGCCTCGACCATATCGGCGCGGTCGCAAAGAGCCTGGAGGAGGCCGGCCTCTCGATCGCCGAGACCAATCGCGGCCTGCGCGTGCGCAGGGTGAACGGGCCGCTGACCGGCGTCGACGTCATGACCGAGCCCTTCCCGGGCTTCCCGACCGACCTGCAGGCGCAGATGATGTCGGTCATGGCGACCGCCACCGGCGCCTCGATGATCACCGAGACCATCTTCGAGAACCGCTTCATGCACGTGCCGGAGCTCTGCCGCATGGGCGCCAACATCAACGTGCATGGCGCCTCGGCCATGGTTCGCGGAGTCAAGCGCCTGACCGGCGCGCCGGTGATGGCGACCGATCTGCGCGCCTCGGTCTCGCTCGTGCTCGCCGGCCTCGCCGCCGAGGGCGAAACCGTCGTCAACCGTGTTTATCATCTCGACCGTGGCTATGAGCGGCTGGAGGAGAAGCTGGCTGCCTGCGGGGCGGAGATCGAACGGATCGCCGCCGGATAGGCTCGGGTCGGCGCGGGAGCAAGGATGGCGAAACGGCTGAAACTGCGGGCGGAGGACGAGGAAGACCTGAAGACGATCTCGGCGATCCTTCAGGATGCGCTGGTCACGGTCGGCGACATGGCCTACCTGCCCCAGGAGCGCCGCTTCGTGCTGGTGGCCAACCGCTTCCGCTGGGAGGCCGAGCCGGATCTGCTTACCGAAGACCCAGAGGGCGAGGAATGCCCGCCCTGTGCGGTCTTCGAGCGCGTCCTGACCGGCCTCTGCTTCGAGGGTATCGCCGCCGTGCGCCTCAAGAACATCGACCGCGCGCGCCGCAGCCAGATGCTGGAGCTGCTGCATCTCGGCTGGGAACCCGGCTGCCTCACACTCACCTTCGCCGGCGGCGGCGCGATCCGCCTCGAGACCCGGCGCATCTCCTTCCGCCTCGATGATATGTGCGAGCCCTGGCCGACCCTGTCCCGCCCGCATCACGATGTCGAAGCCGAAGAGGCCGAGACGGGCGGCGGCGGATGAGGGCGGAAGGCGCCGCCGCGCTGGTCATGGCCCTGCCGAAAGGCCGGATCCTCGAGGAAGCGCTGCCGCTGCTCGAGCGCGCGGGCATCCGCCCGGAGCCCGAGTTCGCGCGCGAGGACTCCCGCCAGCTCCGCTTCGCCACGAACCTGCCCGGCCTGGTGCTCGTGCGCGTGCGCAGCTTCGACGTGGCGACCTTCGTCGCCTTCGACGCCGCCCAGCTGGGCATCGTCGGCAGCGACGTGCTGATGGAGTTCGACTATCCGGAACTCTATGCGCCAGTCGATCTCGGCATTGGCCGCTGCCGCCTCTCCGTCGCCGAACCTGAATCGCTCGCGGACGAGGACAGGCCGGAACGTTGGAGCCATGTCCGCATCGCCACCAAATATCCCGAGCTGACGCGCCGCCACTTCGCCCGCCGCGGCGTGCAGGCCGAGTGCATTCGCCTCTCCGGCGCGGTCGAGCTTGCGCCGCAGCTGGGTTTGAGCCAGCGCATCGTCGATCTCGTCGCCAGCGGCGCCACCTTGCGCGCGAATCGGCTGGCGGAGGTCGAGACCATCGCCGAGGTGACGGCGAGACTCATCGTCAATCGCGCCGCCCTCAAGACGCGTCACGCGGCGATCCAGCCGCTGATCGAGCGCATCCGCGAGGCCGCGCATGCCGGTTAGGCTCGATGCCGCCGCTGCGGATTTCGGCAAGAGGCTCGCCGCCCTGATCGACCGCCGGCGCGCCGACGAGGGCGACGCCGAGCGCGCCGCCGCGGAGATCATCCGGCGCGTGCGGGCCGAGGGCGATGCGGCCGTGATCGATCTCACCCGCCGGTTCGACCGGGTGGAGCTCTCGCCCGAGACATTGCGCATCGGAGCCGACGAGGTCGCGACCGCTTCGGCCCGCTGCGATCCCGGGCAGCGGGCCGCGCTGGAGCAGGCGCGGGACCGGATCGAGGCCTATCACCGGCGGCAACTACCCGAGGACGCCGTCTGGCGCGACGATGCGGGGGTGCGCCTCGGCTGGCTCTGGCGGCCGATCGACGCGGTGGGGCTTTACGTGCCG
>JAREAF010000031.1 GCA_029240475.1 Rhodospirillales bacterium
CGGGCGACTCACCCAACGACGCGCCGATGTTCGATTTCTTTCCGAACGCCGTCGGAGTTGCCAACTTGCGGCGGTTCGAGGACCGCTTGACGGCCAAGCCCCGCTGGCTGACGGCGCGCGAAGGCGGCTTCGGCTTCGCCGAGCTCTCCAACTTCCTCCTCGATGGCCGCTGACGAAGGCGCAGCACCGTTCCAGCAGCCCTATTCTGCGGGCGAGGACGGCAGGGTCGAAAAGGTAAAGGGCTGCGCATGACGCGAAGAATTGTCGTGATCGGGGGTGGCGTTGTCGGCTGCAGCGTCGCCTGGCACCTCGCCAAGCAGGGTGCGGGCGAGGTCCTGCTGATCGAGCGCGACCGCCTGGGGTCCGGCACCACCTGGCATTCGGCGGGCAACATCACTTGGCGCCCAGGCGCGCAGCACGATGCGATGGTCCTTTACGCCCTGCACGCAATCCCCGCATTGACGGTCGAAACCGGGCAGGAGACCGGATGGGTGAAGACCGGGCGGCTGTTCCTGGCGCATGCGCCGTCCGCCATCGCGGCTCTGCAGCGTTACCAGGATCTGGCAGAGGCGCGCGGAATAACGTCCCGCATGATCACCGGCGCGGAAGCCGCGCAGCTGCATCCGCTGCTCAATGCCGAGGCCGTCGCCGCCGCCTGGCTGAATCCGCTGTCGGGGCGCATCAATCCGGCCGACCTCACCGCCGCCTATGCCAAGGCCGCACGCCGGCACGGTGCGACGATCGTCGAGGGCTGCACGGCCATGGCCATACGAGAACGCAGTGGCCATGTCGTCGGAGTGCAGACCTCGGAGGGCGCGCTCGATGCCGACACGATCGTCGTCGCGGCGGGATTGTGGTCCCGCAGCCTGCTTCGGCCGCTCGGGATCAATCTGGCGCAATGGCACTGCGAGCATTTCTACCTGATCGCGGAGGTGACCCCGCGCCTCTCACGCGAGGTGCCGTCGTTCGTGGCACCGGAGGATCTCATTTACGGGCGGGAGGAGGTGGGCGGGATGCTGGTCGGCTTCTTCGACGAGAACGCGAAGATCATCGAGGACGGCGCGCTTCCCGAGCCTTTTTCATTCACCCTGCTGCCGCCGGACTGGGACAAGATCGCCCCCTACTTCGAGCGCGCATGCGAGATCTTTCCCGTGCTGGAGACCGCTCCCATCCGAAGCTTCGTGAATGGTCCGGAGTCCTTCACGCCGGACGATCTGCCGCTGATCGGCCCGGTGGAGAGCGTTGCGGGCCTTTATCTCTGCACCGCGATGAATTCGGGCGGCGTGACCTATTCGGCGGGCGCGGGCCAGATCGTCGCCGATCTCGTCATGGGGATGGAGCCGCGGTTTGCCTTCGCGCGCTTCGCGCCGGATCGCTTCGGCGAGCGAGGCCGCGATCCGGACTGGATCAAGCGCGAGGTCTCCCGCGTGGTCAGCCGCGGATACCGTCAGACGAACCTCTAAACCCGCTCGTGGGCGCGGGCCCCCGCCGCTACTCCGCCGCGTCGCGCGTGCGCTCCGGCACGCCGCTCGATCGGCTCGAGCGGGTTGGCGCAGCGCAACAGGGTGGACTTGCCCGAGCCGCTCGACCCGATGAGGCACACCCCTCGCCGCGAATGCACTTGGAAGCTGACCCCGTCGAGCATGTGCAGCGCCCCTAGCGCTTCGTCACATCCTCGAAGGCGAGGTTCGGCGGGCAATCGGCGCCAACGCGTAAGGGAGCGATCCGCCATCAGCTCCCTCACCGCGCGGCGGGACGGTCGGTCCTGAGGCGCTCGACCAGCTCCTCGTTCAGCTCAATGCCGAGCCCCGGCGCCTCGGGCAGCGCCATCGTGCCGTCAACGACATCCGGCTCCGGGCTAACCAGCTCTCGGCGCAAGAGGCTGTCATAGACGTGCGGCGACACCACCTCGAACAACGGCGCGGCGGGGCACGCCGCCTGGAAATGCTGCCCCGCGGCGGCCGTGATGCCGGTCTTCCAGCCGTGGGGCACCACCTCCGCCCCATGCAGCTCGCACAGCTCGGCGATGCGACGGATCTCGGTCAGCCCGCCGCCGCGGGTGATGTTCGGCTGGACCACGCCCACCTTGCCGCGCTCGAGCCATTCGCGGATCTCCCAACGGGTGGCTGCCGCCTCGGCCCCGCAGATCCGGATCGGGCTGCCCTCGGCCAGCCGCGCATGGCCGTCGAGATCGTCATGCTGCAGCGTGGCTTCGGCGAAGAAGATGTCCGAATCTGCGACGCGGTCGAGCACGCGCCTCGCGTCGTGCCAGTTCGTCCAGCGATAGCCGAAGTCCAGCGCCATTTGGATGCCGTCGCCCAGCACCCGCCTGCCCTGGCGGATCAGCTCGACCAGTTCCATGTCCGTGACGAGGTCGAAGAACAGCACCTCCATCTTCACTGCGCGGTAGCCGGCCTCCAGCGCAGCCTCGAACTGCCCGCAGATCTCTCCCATCAGCGTGGCGATAGTGCGCCCGCGCGGCAGGCCGGGATAGATTGTGCAATAGGGCCTGAGACGCTCACGCCGCGCACCGCCCATCAGCTTGTAGGCGGGCACGCCGTGCTGCTTGCCGGCCAGATCGTGCAGCGCAACGTCCACGGCCGAGAGCGCATGAACCCCAAGCCCGCGCCGTCCCGGCCAGAACACGCCCTCATACATGCGCTGCCAAATCGCCGCGAGCTCGATCGGATCGCTGCCGATCAGCACTTCGCTCATGTTGCGGGACCAGAGATGCGCGGTCGGCATCTCGAGGAAGCCCTTCACCACCGCCGCGGGCGCGTCGGTTTCGCCGATTCCGAAGCGGCCATCCTCGTCCAAGACGCGCACGAGCACGGTTTCGGTGGTGCCATCGAGATCGTCGGCGGTCTGCACCGGCGACGCGAGCGGAATAACCTCGAGCCCTGCGATCTTCGACATACGCGTGCCTCCAATTGCGGTCCGAAAGTCTGGACTCTTGTCCAGTCAATCGTAGGCTCCTACGATCGCTTCGGGCAACGCAAAGCAGTTGACGCTGCCCTGCCTGGAATGAGCAAACCTAAGACTTCGCTCATCAGGGGAGATGCGGGAATGACCGGGCGTCTTCAAGGCAAGCGCGCGCTGATCTATGGCGGCGGAACCGGCCTTGGCTTTGCCTGCGGCGGCGCCATGGCCGCGGAGGGCGCGGCCGTCTTTCTGAGCGGACGCAGACCGGAACGGCTTGCGACGGCGTTGGAGCGTTTGGGGTCCGGCGTGAGGGCCGGCTTCGAGCCGGGCGATGCGACGCTTGAGCCCGATGTGCAGCGTGTCACCGAAGCGGCCGTGCGGTTTCTCGGCGGCCTCGACACGCTGGTGATCAGCTGCGGCACCTCCGGCATCACGCCGATCCTCAGCGCCAGCCTCGCCGAGTTCCGCACTATTTGTGACGCGAACCTTACCTCCACCTTCCTGGCCTGCCGCTACGGCGCGCCGCACATGACGGCGGGAGGAAGCGGCTCCATCATCGCCATCTCCTCGATTTTCGGGCTGGTCGGAGCGGTCGAGCGCGTCGGCTATTGCGCCTCCAAGCATGGCGTCATCGGGCTGGTCCGCGCGGCCGCACTCGACTTGGCCGACAAGGGCGTCCGCGTCAACGCGCTGTGCCCCGGCTTCGTCGAGACCGAGCTGGCGTTGGAGATCGCTTCGCGCGCTCCCAATCCGGAGGCGGCGCTGCATCAAAGGCGCACGATGCACCCGATGCCACGCGCGGGCTTGGCCGAAGAGGTCGCGGAGGCCGCCGTCTATCTCGCGTCCGACCGCGCCGCCTGGACCACTGGTCAGGCCATCGCCGTGGACGGCGGCTACACCGCGCGCTGATCTCCAGGCGACCGGGACGAATCCGACGAAGCGATTCTCACCGCACCTGGAATCCTTCGAGCGCGGCCTCGTTGAGCGCGATCCCGAGCCCCGGTGCTTGTGGCAGCGGGATACGGCCATCCACCAGCTCAAACTCCCCCTCCACCAATTCCCGCCGCAACCGGGAATCGGCGAGCGCGCTCGGCAGAAACTCGATGAACGCGCAGGTCGGCGACACCGCCGCCAGATGCAGAGAGGCGGCGATCCCGATCGCCGACTTCCAGCAATGGGGGACCACCACAAGCCCGTGGTCGCGGGCGATCGCCGCCACGCGTCGTGCCTCGGTGAGTCCGCCGACCCGGCCGACATCGGGCTGCAGCACGTCTAGCGCGTCGAGCCGCACATAGTCTAGGAACTCGAACCGGGTGTTCAGCCACTCGCCGGCGGCGATGCGGACCGGGCTCGCCTGGGTCAGCTTGGCATAGCCGTCGAGATCGTCGCTGGGCAGCGGCGTCTCGACGAAATAGATGTCTTCATCGGCGAACATCTCGATGGCCCTCATGGCCGCCTTCCAGTCCGGCCAGCAATAGGCGACGTCCACCATCACCGTGATCCCGGGCCCGATCGCCTGCCGGCAGGCGGCGACGATGCGCGCGATCTCGCGATCGTCCTCGACTTGGATGGCGTTGTGGCTGTAGGGCCCCTTGATGCAGACCTCGAGCTTGACCGCGCGGAAACCGAGCCGCTTGGCCTCGACCGCCTTGCGGGCGAGGTTCTCGCCATACTCCTCCAGCGTGTCGCCCTCCGGCAGCAGCGAGGCATAGGGCGTGACGGCTTGCTGGACGGCACCACCGAGCAGCGACCAGGTCGGTTTGCCTTCTATCTTGCCCCTCAGATCCCACAGCGCCATGTCGAGCGCGCCGATGGCGCAGATCCCCAAGCCCCGCCGTCCGGTCATGGCCGAGCCGGTATACATCCGCTCCCACAGGCCTTCCACGTCGCGCGGGTCGGCCCCGATCAGGATCTCCTTCAGGCCCAGCCCCATGATGTGCGTGCCGGGCGCCTCGATCATGGCTCGCGCCACCCAGGGGTTGGTGTCGGTCTCGCCGACACCGACCAGGCCCTCGTCGGTATGGATGCGCACCACCAGATCGTCCTGCGCCGAGCTGCAGGCATCGGCCCGGTAGTCAGGAACGAGGAGCACGTAGCACTCGATCTCGGTGATCTTCATGGTGCGGCCCTTTCCTCGGCGGCGGCTGGGGGTCCGGCAGGCTGCGGCTCGGCGCGCCAGAGGGCGCGCGCCTCGAGCTCGGCCAGCGAGAGATGGCAACGGATATGGCTGCCGTTGCCGGCATCGAGCCAGGGCGGCGGCTCCCGCTCGCAGATCTCGCCCGCTTGCCAGGCGCAGCGCCCGGCATAAGGGCAGGCCGCGTCGGAGGGCGCCTTCGGCGCTGCTGCCGGCTCCGGCGCTCTGACGAGCCCCGCTAGGGCGGCCGGACCGGATGGCGCGGCCATCAAGAGGGCGTGGGTATAGGGATGCATCGGCGCCTGGAATACTGCCCGCGCCGGGCCGATCTGGCACAGCTCGCCGCGGAACAGCACGGCGATGCGGTCAGCAACCTCCCGCACCACGGCCAGATCGTGCGAGATGAACAGCATCGAGAGATGATGCTCGGCGCGCAGCCGTTTCAGCAGATCGAGGATGTTGGCCTGCACCGACACGTCGAGCGCCGAGAGCACCTCGTCGCAGAGCAGGAGCTCGGGCTCGGCGATCACCGCGCGGGCGATCGCGACCCGCTGGCGCTCGCCACCGGACAACTGGTCGGGAAAGCGCTGGGCATAAGATTCGTCGAGCCGGACGTCCTGCAACGCCCCGTCGATGCGGCCGCGCAGATCGGCTCCTCTGGCCTCGAAGAACACCTCCAGCGGGCGCGCGAGGATCGCGCCGACCCGCATGCGCGGATTGAGCGAGGCGTCTGGGTTCTGGAAGACGTACTGAATGGTCCGGCGCAAGGCCCGGGGGCGCTGGCGCAAGCGCCCGGCGAGGCGTTCGCCCTTGAAGAGGATCTGGCCGCTGCTGGGCGCCAGCAATCCGCTGATCGCGCGCGCCACGGTGGATTTGCCGCTGCCTGATTCTCCGACCAGGGCCAGCGTCTCGCCGCGCTCGATGGCGAGGGTGAGGTCGCGCACCGCTGAAACTGGCTTGGCGAACATAGATCCTGCGCTGACATAGGTGACGGCGAGCCCCTCCAGCGCGAGCAGCGGCATTTGCGCCGCCTGAACGGCCTCCCCGGCGATGGGCAACGGGATAGCCACGGGCGAGGCCAAGGCTCGCCAGCGGCGGCAGGCGACCTCATGGCCGGGCGCTGCTTCCTCCAGCACCTGCAGCTCGGCCGCGCAGGCGGCTTCCGCGAAGTCGCAGCGCGGCTGGAATGGGCAGCCCGGCGGCAGCTCGTCCCGCTGCAGCAGGCCGCGCAGCGGCTTGCCGACGCGCTCGCCGGGCCGCAGCTGCGGGATGGAGGCGATGAGGCCGCGGGTGTAAGGGTGGCGCGGCTGCAAGAACAAGACGCGGGTGGGCGCCACCTCCACCATCTGGCCCGCATACATGACCCCGACCCGGTCGGCGATCTGCGCCAGCAGGCCCAGATCGTGCGTGACGTACAGCATGGCCATGCGTTTGCGACGGCGCAGCTCCGTCAGAAGCGCAATGATCTGCTGCTGGGTCGTGACATCCAAGCCCGTGGTCGGCTCGTCGAGCACGAGCAGGTCGGGCCCGCAGGCCAGCGCCATGGCGATCGCGACCCGCTGCTGCTGGCCGCCGGAGAGCTCATGCGGGTAGCGCCGGAGGATGCGCGGAGGATCGGGGAGGCCGACCGCCTCGAACAGCTGGACCACCTGTGCCATCGCCGCCGATCTGCCCACCGCGCGCCGATGCGCCGTCAGCACTTCCGCCACCTGCCGGCCGACGCGCATGCCGGGGCTGAGCGCCGATGCGGGATTCTGCGGGATCAGCGCCACGCGGTTCCCGCGCCGCCTGTCCAGCTCCGCGCGGCTCATCGCCAGCAGGTCGGCGCCGCCGAGCCGCACCTGGCCCGACAGGAGTTTCGCCGTAGGCGGACGGTACCCGAGCAGCTGGTAGGCCAACGTGGACTTGCCGCAGCCGGACTCGCCGACTAGGCCCAGCACCTCGCCAGGGGCGATGGAGAAACTCACGCCGGACAGGACCTGCAGCCAGCCGTCCTCGTGCAGATAAGCAAGCGACAGGTCGCGCACCTCGACGAAGTTCGGGGCGGGAGGGCCGCTCATGCCGGGTTGCGCGGCGCGGTGCGCCCGATGAGGCGCGCAAGGCCGTCGGTGAACAGATTGAGGCCGACGACCAGCGATGCCAGCGCCAGTCCGGGGCCGATTACGGTGATCGGCGTGATGATGATGAGCGCGCGGTTCTCCGCCATCATCAACCCCCATTCCGGGGTCGGCGGGCGCATGCCGAAGCCGAGGAAGCCGAGCGACCCGATCAGCACCGGCGCGTATCCGGCGCGCAGAGCGAACTCGACGAGCAGCACGCTGCTGGCGTTCGGCAGAATCTCGCGCCGCATCACCGACCAGGCGCGCTCGCCGCGCAGCCGCGCGACTGTGACGAAATCGCGGGTGGCGATCTCGATCGCCGCGGCACGAGCCATCCGCGCCACGCGCGGGGCATAAACCAGCGCCACCACCAGGATGACCAGCGTCGGGCTGCCCGCAAGCTGCGGACCGGCGGCGGCGATGGCGAGCAAGGCCAGCACCAGGAACGGTATGCTGATGATGGCCTCCAGCAGCCGCTGGACGATATTGTCGATCCAGCCCCCGACATAGCCCGATAGGAGACCGATCACCGAGCCGATGATGACGCCGAGGCCCGTGCCCGTGAGCGAGAGCAGCAGCACGATGTGGCTGCCGTGGATGACGCGGCTGAAGATGTCGCGGCCGAGCTGGTCTACCCCGAAGGGATGCGCCCAGCTCATGCCCGACAGCGGGATGCCGGTTCCCATCTGGCTGATGCCGTACGGCGCCAGCCACGGCCCCAGCACCGCGAGCATCGCATGCAGGGCTAGGATCACTGCGCCGATGCGCAGGCTGAGCGGCGACCGCCGGATCAGCCGCCGCCAGGACGGAAGCGGCGCGCGTACGAGCCGAGGCGCGGCGGAGAGGGTCATCGCTCAGGCAGCCCTCAGCCGCGGATTGAGCAGAATCGCCCCGATATCCGCCAGCAGGTTCGCCGCGATATAGACCGCTGCCGCGATCAGGACTGTGGCTTCGATCAGCGGCAGGTCGCGAAGCTGCAAGGAATCGACGAGGAGGCTGCCGAAACCGGGATAGCTGAACACCTTCTCGACCACGACCACGCCGCCGATAAGGTAAGCGAGGTTGAGCGCCGTCACGTTCAGAGTCGGCACCAAGGCGTTCGGCAGCGCGTGGCGCAGCAGCACCTTGCGCCGGGAGAGGCCCTTCAGCTCGGCCATCCGCACATAGTCCGATCCCAGGACCTCGATCAGGTTGTCGCGCAGCATGCGAACCGCATAGACCGCCATGACGATAGCGAGCGTCACCGCGGGCAGGGTCATGGCGCGGAAATACTCGAGCGCGGTCGAGCTTTGATCGACCAGCGAGATCGCCGGAAGCAGCGGCACCGCCACGACGAAGGTGACCAGGAGCAGCGTCGCGATGAGGAAATCCGGCATCGAAAGCAGCACGAGCGTGACGGCCGACAGCGCGTGGTCGGCCGGCCGGTCGCGGCGCACCGCCTGGATCAAGGCCGGGATCAGCGCCAGCGGCAGATAGAGCAGGAAGGCATAGCCCGCCAGCAGCACGGTATTGAAGATGCGCGGCTCCAGGATGGTGACGATCGGCCGCGAGCTGGTCAGCGCCGTCCCGAAATCGCCGGTGGCCATGCCGCCCAGCCAGCGCAGGTAGCGCGTCAGGGCCGGGTCCTCGAGATGAAGCTGGGCCCGCAACAGGGCCAGCGTCTCAGGAGTGGCGTCGCGGCCGAGAATGCGGCTAGCCACGTCCCCGGGAAGCACTTCCAGGATCCAGAAGATGAGCGCCGAGACGATGAGCAGGGTCAACAGCGAGATGAGGACGCGCCCGCCGATCAGACGGATGAGGGTCACGCTGTCAGCCCCCAGTCTCTGACGGTCACGACCCCTCCCGCCCTAAGGCGGGAGGGGTGCTCGTGACGAGGCATTCGCCGGGCCTCGTCAGTCGCAGGACATCGTCTCGAAGTTCAGGTTGAAGTTCTGCGCGCGGGGCTCATACCCGCTGCAGGTCGCCCGAATCGCGAGCACCTGATGAACGAACATCGGGACGATCACGCCGCCTTCCTTGGCCAGCGTTTCGCTCGCCTGCTTGTAGAGCTTGTTGCGCTCCTCCGTATCCACCGTGGTGTTGGCCTTGAGGAGCAGCGCATCGTAGTCCGGCCGCTCCCAATGCGTTTCCTTCCACTTGGCATTCTGGGTATAGGCCACCGCCAGCCCTTCTCCCGGCGGGCGCATCGACCAGGCGGAGGTGAGGAAAGGCTGCTTCAGCCAAGTGTCGTCCCAGTAGCTGTCGGCGGGCGTGACTATGACGTTGATCTCGAAACCGGCGGGCTTGGCCATCTCGGCGAAGACCTGCGCCATGCGGACCATGCCGGGCACTCCCTCGGCGGTGTAGAGGTCCAGCTTCAGCCCGTTCGGATGGCCGGCTTCGGCCAGCAGCTGCTTGGCCCTGGCGATGTCCGGCTTGGGCGCCTCCTTGACGTGGGAGGCCGGGGAGGAGAGCGGCACCGGGCTGTCGGCGCCGACCTCGCCGAAGCCGAGCAGCACGGTATCCACCATCGCCTGGCGGTCCACCACCAGCTTCAGGGCTTCGCGCACCTTGGGATTGTCGAACGGCGGCGTGTCCACCCACATGGACACGGTCATCGAGTTGGAGGCGCCAGTCTCCAAGAGTTTCACCTTGGGATCGTCCTTCAGCGCCGGAATGACCGAAGGATCGACGTTCAGCACCAGGTCGACCTCGCCGGCTTTGATCGCCGACACCGCCGTCACCGGCTCCTGCGCGACCGTGACGCGCAGGCATTTCTCCTTCGGCAAGCCGGACTGCCAGTAATTCGGATTCGCCTTGAAGAGGCGGACCGGCGCATTCGGCTCGAACTGGTCCTGGATGAACGGGCCGGTGCCGTTGCCATGCAGGCGCAGATCCTCGTGCTTGGCGCCCTCGGCCACGATGTTGGTGAACTTGTTTGTGATCAGGACCGGCAGCTCGGCGACCGGCTCTTTCGTCGTGAATGCGACGGTGTGCGAATCGATAGCCTTGATCCCTTCCGGATCGAGGAAGCCGAGCACCGCAGGCGCGCCGGAGGCAAGCTCGGGGTCCCAAAACCGTTTGAAGGTGTAGACCACGTCATTCGCATCGAAATCGCTGCCGTCGTGGAACTTCACGCCCTGGCGCAGCTCGAAGGTCCAGGTTTTGCCGTCGTCCGATGCGCCCCAGGATTCGGCCAACTCGGGAATGGTATTGAAATCGTCATCGACGTCGAGCAGCCGATTGTAAACGGCGAAGATGTGATAAGCGTCGTCGCCGGACTCCATGTCCGCCGGATCCATCGACTGCTTCTCGCCGCTCCATTCATAGCCGAGCACCTTCAGACACTCGTCCCCCGCGGCTGCGTGTGCGGCGGGCGCCAGGGCGACCGCGAGGGCGGTGACCGCCGTGGCCGTGAGCCAGCCAACAGGTCTCATCTCAGCTCTCCTCCCCGTTCTGTTGTTTGTTGACGAACGACGATCCACGGCGCTGCGCTCGGATCGTGGATCACCCGATTCCAGTATGTCGGAATCGGGTTCGCCATTTAAGAAACGACCTTACGGACCGGTTCCAAGGGGTGTCAAGTTGCGCGAGCGCCGTTGCCGGCGTGAATCATACTTCGGGGTAGCCGATGCAGCAGACGGTCATTAGAGGCATAGCGTGGGCGCACCGCCGCGCAGTTGATCCGCTGATCGCGGCGAGCACCGCTTACGAGGAGACCCGAAACGATTTGCGTATCGAGTGGGAGGCGCGTCCGCTGCACGGGTTTGAATTCACGCCGGTCGCCGAGCTCGCGCGCGCCTACGACCTCATCGTGCTCGACCACCCTTTCATGGGCGAGGCGGCGGAGAGCCGCTGCCTGCTGCCGCTCGACCGGACGCTGCCCGGCCTCGCCGACGGCGATTTCATAGGACCTTCCCTGGCCACCTACCGCTATCGCGGCGAGACCTGGGCGGTGCCGGTGGATGCAGCCTGCCAGACGGCGACCTTTCGGCCCGATCTGCTCGAACGACTGGGTGGCCGCGTCCCAGGAACACTGCCGGAGGTCCTGGCGCTGGGCGAAGCGGCGCATGCCGAGGGGCTCCGCCTGGCGATCGCCCTGAAGGGCGTGCATGCGCTGATGACGCTGCTCACGCTGTGCGCGGCGCTCGGCCGGCCCTGCGGCGAACGTCCGGGGCAGCCCTTCGCCGACCCGGACACCGCGCGCCACGCGGTGGACTGGATCTGCGCGATCCTGGAGCATTGCCCGGCGGAGGCGCTCGACTGGAACAGCATCGCCCTGCATGAGGCGATGGTCGCGCGCGACGACCTAGTCTATTGCCCAGCGGTCTACTGCTACCTCACCTACGCCGAGGCCGACATGCGACGCCCGCTGCGCTTTGCCGGCCTTCCGGCCACCGCTGCGGGAGGCGAGCCGCGCGGCTCGACCATCGGCGGGGCGGGCATCGCGGTCTCCGCCTCGACGCAGGCCCGCGACGCAGCGCTCGGCTTCCTGCGCTTCTTGGCTGGGCAGGGCGCTCAGCGCCTCTTTGCCGAGCATCACGGGCAGCCGGCGCGTGTCGAGGGATGGCATGACGAGCGCATCGACAACCGCTTCGGCGGCGCCTTCTCCGCCGTGCGCCGCACGATGGAGCTGTCCTGGATCCGGCCGCGCTGGCCGGGCTACCTCGGCCTGCAGGCCCAAGGCGGCGCGCTGATAGAGGCGCATCTGCGCGGCGAGATCGGGAAGCGCGACGCCATTGACCGCCTCAACCGCGCGGCCGCGGCCGCACGACAATCAGGCGGCGCCTAGCCGCCGGGACAGCTTGCCCGCCGCCCGGCGCACAGCCGCCACCAGAAGCTCGCGATGGCGGCGCTGCAGCCGCTGCTCGGGCGCTACGATGCTGATCGCCGCCACGCATTTCCCGGAGACGTCGGTCACGGGGGCTGCGACGCAGCCGGCATGCTCGTTGGCCTCGTTAAGCTCGATGCCGTAGCCTTGCGTGCGGAAGCGCTTGATCTGCCGGACCAGCTCGTCGGGGTCGGTGGGCGCGCGGCGGGTCGGCGACGGCTTCACGGCCCACTGCAGTAGAGCGCGCAATTCGGCATCAGGCAGGTCGGAGACGAGGAGGCGCCCGGCCGCGGCCCAGTTCACCGGCACGCGGCTGCCGACCCGGCTGATGATGCGGATGGGCTTGAGGCTCTCCTCCTTCACCAGCACCAGCATCATGTTGTTCTCGAGCACAGAGAGCTGCACGGTCTCGCCGGTCTCATCCCGGAGCTCCTCCACCACCTTACCGCCCTCCTTCAGAAGGTCGACATGGCTGCGATAGGCCATGCCGAGCTCGAACAGCTTGCGGCCGAGGAAATAGGCGGCCGCACCGCTGCGCTCTACGTAGCCCGTTGCCGAGAGAGTGCGCACCAGCTCGTAGGCGGTGGATTTCGGGATGCCGAGCGTGGCGACAATGTCAGCTACGCTCACCGGCTCGCCGCGGTCCAACATCAACTCGAAGATCGACAGCACCCTGCGCGCGCCGCGGCCCCCTTCCGAGCTCAGCGCCTGCCGCGCCCGCTCCGCCATCTTGCGCACCATGACCCCGATGGTTGCACGACCCGAGAATTCTCAGAGTACAGCATTCGGGACTATCGTCCAGGGGAGCAACTCCGGTAGCGTCGGGCGCTCATCGAACGACAGAAAGTGAGGAGCGGAGCCATGCGGATCACCGACATCGAAGTCATCGAGCTGCGGGTTCCCGGCTGGACCGCCGAGACGTTCGACGGCTCGTACGACAATTGCGTGATCCGCATGCGAACCGACGAAGGTGTCGAGGGGCTGGCGGAAGTCGACAGCGTGCCGTCGGTGATTCGGGCCATTATAGAGGCCCCCTCCTCCCATACGCATGCGCGCGGGCTGAAAGAGGCAGTGATGGGACAGGATCCGCTCGAGACCGAGGCGCTGTGGGATCGCATGTACGATGCCACCAGCTATTACGGCCGGCGCGGAGTGGTGATCCACGCCATCAGCGGCATCGACATCGCGCTTTGGGACATCAAGGGCAAGATCCTGGGCAAGCCGGTTGGGGAGCTGATCGGCCGGCCGAAGCGCGACCGGCTCAGGGCGTACGGCACGGTGTATCCCTTGGGCGAGACCCCTGACGAGGTGCGCCGCACGATCGATCGCGGGCTTAAGCTGGGCCTGCGCGCCATCAAGATCGTGGCCGACCCCTTCTGGCGCGACGATCTCGACCACACCGCCCTGCTCATCCGCACGGCGCGCGAGCATGTGGGCCCGGAGGTCCAGCTCATGGTCGATGCGGCGACCGCCTGGTCCAAGGCCGAGGAAGGCCTGCCGCTGATGCCGATCTTCAAGGAATACCGCTTCGCCTGGGTGGAGGCGCCGCTGCCGATCGACGATCTCGAGGGGCATGCGCGGTTCCAGGGATTCGGCGTGCCGATCGGCGGCGGCGATTTGGGCCTGACCACGCGCTTTGAATACGAGCAGATGTTCCAGCGCGGCCAAGTGGACATTGCCCAGCCCGACGTGACCATGGTCGGCGGATTGACGGAGCTGAAGCGCGTGGCGGCGCTAGCCAAATCGCTCGGCAAGCGCGTGGTCACGCACGGCTATAAGAGCAACATCACCATCGCCGCGAACCTCGCCTTCCTGGCGCAGCATGAGGATGAGGAGATCCTGGAATACTCCACCAGCGAGTCGCCGCTGCGCTGGGAGCTGACGCGCGAGCGGTTCCCGATCGAAGCGGACGGGCGCGTCGCCGTGCCGAAGGGGCCGGGACTCGGGGTGTCGCTTGACGAGGCGGTAGTGCAACGCTTCCGCCGGCGCTAAGCCGGCGAGAAGCATCAACAACTAAGCGGCATCCTCGTCCACTTTGCGCGGCGCGATCCACGACCGCGCGATCAATCGGGATTCGCACCGCGCATTCTGCTCGGATCGTGGCGGGAGTGAGTTCTTCCATGTTGGCCGGGTTGGCCGGTACGACCGGCCGAGGCGTCAACTTGTCTGGGGCCGGGGGTGTCTGAAAGTTAACATTGCGCATCTACCCCATGCACGGCGAGAAACGTGTTAGCGTGACGTTACAGGGACGTTACAAGCACGTTGGCACGAGGTCTTCGTTTGTGCCTCGAGACGAGCTTGGTCTCGAGCACCACGTTCCACCCCGTTCCACACCCCCGGGGGCTGGTGGCTATAGAAGAGGATGATCTCCCCACATGGACGCCGGCAGCACTCGGCCGGACCTCGGCCGGGTTCTTCAGAACCCTCTCGATGTGCACACCCGCATCGCTTCGAGCATCCGCCGGTGCGCCTTCCGCCGGTCGTAGAGGTCGGGCACGCGGTCGGACAGCTCGCAGGGAGGAGCCCGCCGTCCGCTCATCGCGGCGGGCTCAGGTCGCAGGAGGCTACTCCTCGCGCACAAACTTGAAGAATCGGCTCGTCTGTCCTTTCGATGTCCGCTCCGAAAAAATGAGGCTTAG
>JAREAF010000032.1 GCA_029240475.1 Rhodospirillales bacterium
GAGCATGTCCACCGCACCCGCCGGCGCGCTGGCGCCGCAAGGCGCGCCTGAGGCGATCGTCTCGGTGCGCGGTATCGGCAAGACCTATGAGGGCGGCGTGGAGGCCCTGCGCGACATCGATCTCGACTTTCCGAACGGCGCCCTGACGGCGCTCTTGGGCCCCAGCGGCTGCGGCAAGACCACGCTCTTGAAGATCATCGCCGGGCTGCTGGAGCCGAGCCGGGGCGAGGTGCGCGTGGGTGGCCGCGCCGTGACCGGCCCCGGCCCCGAGCGCGCCTTCGTCTTCCAGGATTTCGCGCTGATGCCCTGGGCGACGGTGCTGCGCAACGTCGCCTTCGGGCTGGAGCTGCGCGGCGTGGGCAAAGGCGAGCGGCACGAGGCCGCGCGCCGCGCCATCGGGGAGGTCGGCCTCGCGGGCTTCGAGGAGCGCTACCCGCACGAGCTTTCGGGGGGCATGCGCCAGCGCGTCGGCCTCGCCCGCGCGCTCGCCGTCGATGCGCAGGTGCTCTTGATGGACGAGCCCTTCTCGGCCGTCGACGAGCAGACCCGCCGCAAGTTCCAGGAGGACCTCTTGCGCCTGCGCCAGATCGAGCGCAAGACCTTCCTCTTCGTCACCCATTCCATCGAAGAAGCGGTCTATGTCGCCGACCGCGTCGTGCTGCTTTCGCGCCGGCCGGGCCGCGTCTCGCAGGTGATCGAGCCGCAGATCGACCGCAGCGCCTCGCCCGAGGACATCCGCCGCGATCAGCATTATCTCGACACGGTCGAGGAGATCTGGCGGGGCCTGCGCCAATATGTCGACTGAGCGGAGATAGAAGATGCGGGTGTTCGGCTGGCGCGTCCCGATGATGTCCTCGCTCCTGCTGTGGATCGTGCTCTGGGAGATCGCCGGGCGCGCGGGCTGGTCCTTCCTGATCCCGCCCTTCACCGACATCCTCAAGGCGCTGGGCGAGATCGGCGCGACGCAGACCTTCCGCGAGGCGACGATCATCACCTTGCGCTCCTTCGCCATCGGCATGGCGCTGGCCATCGCGGTCGGCGTGCCGCTCGGCATCCTGATGGGCCGGGTGCGCGCGGCCGACCGGCTGCTCGGCATCTGGGTCGACCTCTTCGTCTCCGCGCCTTTGACCGCGCTGGTGCCGGTGCTGATGATCCTGTTCGGCTTCGGCGAGCAGACCATCATCATCACGGTCTTCCTCTTCGCCGTCTGGATCATCGCGCTCGACACGCGCGCGGGCGTGCGTCACATCTCCCCCTCGTTGATCGAGATGGGGCGGAGCTTCGGCGCCGGGCGCTGGGCTCTCTATGTGAAGGTGATCTTCTGGGCGGCGCTGCCGGAGATCCTGGCCGGCATCCGGATCGGCTGCATTCGCGGCGTCAAGGGCGTGGTGATCGGTCAGCTCCTGGTCTCTATCATCGGCTACGGCGCCCTGTTCGAGACCTACTCCCGGAGCTTCCTCATGGAGGAGTTCTGGGCCTTGACCATCCTCCTCTTTGCCTTCGCGATCCTCCTCTCCGAGGGGATCGCCCTCCTGGAGAAGCGCGTCGAATATTATGCTGGAGTGAGAAGCTGATGGCTGAGAACGGCGCTTACGTCTTTCCGCCGCCGCCGCGGCCGAGCCTGCCGGTCCGCGGCACGAGCAAGCTGTTCCCGGTGCACCGCATCTACTGCGTCGGCCGGAACTATGCCGAACACGCGATCGAGATGGGCCACGACCCGACGCGCGAGCCGCCCTTCTTCTTCCAGAAGAACCCGGACAACCTGGTGCCGGGCGGCGGCGACTTCCCCTACCCTCCCAAGAGCAACGACGTGCATTTCGAGTTCGAGCTGGTGGTTGCCCTGGGCAAGGGCGGGCGCGACATCGCGGTGGAGCGCGCGCTCGAGCATGTCTATGGCTATGCGGTCGGGCTCGACATGACGCGCCGCGACCTGCAAGGCGAGGCCAAGAAGCTCGGCCGGCCCTGGGACGTCGGCAAGGCCTTCGAGCAGTCCGCCCCCTGCTCCGAGATCGTCCCGGCCATCGCGATCGGCCATCCCGACAATGGCGCGCTGCGCCTCACAGTGAACGGCGCGGTCAAGCAGCAGGGCGACCTCAATCAGATGATCTGGAAGGTTCCGGAGATGATCGCGATCCTCTCCGGCCTGTTCGAGCTCCAGCCGGGCGACCTCATCTTTTCCGGCACGCCGGCGGGCGTCGGCGCGGTCAAGCGCGGCGACGTGCTGGAAGGCGCCGTTGAGGGCGTGGCGGAGCTGAGGGTCCGCGTCGTCTAGGGCGCGATCGGCTGGTAGAACAGCATCGGTTCGGCCGGCCCCGGCTCCGGCTCCGGCTCCGCGTGGAGGAGCCGCCGCGCGACGTAGCGCCGCGCGACCATGGCTGCGCGCCCGTCCCCGGCGGCGAGGTCGTGCCCGGCCTGCTCCAGCAGCAGCGCGGAGGAAAGCGCGTCGGCCGTGTCATCGAGCAGCCGCTTGGCCATATGCTGTGCGCGCTGTGGGTTCGAGCGCAGCTCCGTCGCGGCGGACCCGATCCGATCGAGCAGCTGCCGCACCGGCCCCGCCGGGTCCTGCATGTCATCCGGCAGCGCGTCCAGGATGGCTGAAACCTGTCCCGAGAGAACGGACGCGCCCTGAGCCGGGCCGGCGAGGATGCGCAAGAGCTCCAGCGCCTGGATGTTCGCGGTGCCCTCCCACACCGTGAGCACCTGCGCGTCGCGCAACAGGCGCGCGGTCGCATATTCCTCGGTGTAGCCGATGCCGCCCAGGATCTCGATCGCGCTGGAGGCCGCGCGCACGGCCTGATCGGCGGTTCGGTACTTCGCGGCGGCGACGAGGAGGCGCAGCCAGGCGCGCTCCTCGTCCTTCGGTGCACGGTCGCGCTGCCAGACCTGGTCGAAGCTCCGCGCGGTCGCGAGCGCCAGCAATAGCGACGCCTCCAGCTCCATCTGCAGGTCGAGGAGGGTCGCCTGCACCATCGGATAGGAGAGGATGGGCGCGCCGAAGGCGGTGCGCCGGCTGGCGTGGCCGAGCGCCTCGATGAAGGCGCGCCGCTGCGCGCCCGCTGCGGCGAAGATGTTGTGCACGCGGCTGAACTCCAGCGCCTCGATCATCAGCTTGAAGCCGCGCGGCGGCGGCGCGACCTCCTCGGCATAGGCCTCGGTCAGCTCGATCTCGCCCGTCGGCAGCCCGCGCGTGCCGAGCTTCTCCTTGAGCCGCTGGATGCGGTAGCTGTTGGGCGCGCCGTCGGGCTTGATCCGCGGCACCAGATAGAGCCCGAGCCCGACGCTGCCGGGGGGCGCGCCCTCGGGCCGGGCCGTGGCGATGGCGACGTCGCTCCCGGCATTGCTGCAGAAGAATTTGAGCCCGCTGAGCGCGAAAGCGCCGCCCGTCTGGCGCGCGCGTGTGGTGCTGGCGCCGATATCGCTGCCGCCCTCCTTCTCCGTCGCCCAGGTGCCGCCGGTCCAGGCGGTGCCGTCCATGCGCGTCAGCGGCTCGAGCCAGCGCGCCCGCAGCTCGGGCGGCGCCAACCGGTCCAGCACCAGCGCCACCGCGCCGGTCAGCGTCACTGGACAATGGACGGAGATGTCCGCCTGCGAGAGCAGATAGCCCATGGTGAAGGTCAGGAGGAACGGCTCGGGCTCGGCTCCGTGATTGAGCCCGACCATGCCGTGGCGGTACGCCTCCCGATGTATGGCGCCGTAGCGTGGGTTGACGACGAGCCGGGCCGCGGGATCACCGCCCTCTAGGGCCTGGATAAGGCACGGCGGTGCCTCCTGGTCGGAGTAGGCCGCAGCCGGTTCGGCCTCTTGCGCCACCCACTGGCCGAACGCCGCCAACCGCGCACGCTGCCGAGCGGCAAGATCCCGCGCCGTGCCGGCGAGCGACGATTGAAGATAGGCGTCGTCCGAAAAGGCGTTCCGCTCGCGAAAGTCCCGACTATCGCGCATGGCGGCTCCCCCCCGCCGGTCCGATTGACCAGGAATAACACGTAAGGTGGGTCGCGCGGACTTGCCATTGCCCGAATGGAGCCCGCCGCTATCATGCTGCGGCAATAATGGAGAGAAACTCGGCAGGGAGAGATTTTGATGCGCTCGATCCCCAACCTGATCGCCTCGACCGCGCTTGGCGCCGCCCTTGCGCTCGGCATGGCCGGGCCCGCGGCCGCGCAGAAGATCGTGATCTCGAACTGGGACGCCTATATGCCGCCCGACCTCCTGGAGAATTTCACCAAGGAGACCGGCATCCAGACCGAGCTTGCCGTCCATGCGACCAATGAGGAGATCATGGGCAAGCTGACCGCCTCCGGCGGTCAAGGCTTCGACGTGGTGTTCGTCACCGCGCCCTTTGCCGAGGCGCTGCACAAGCAGGGTTTTCTCGCTGAGATCGACGAAGCCAAGATCCCGAACCTGAAGAACCTCTACGAGGAGGCGCGCAAGCTCGATTACGACCCCGGCAACACGTACTCGGTCCCCTATTCCTGGGGCACCACGGGCCTTTGCTACCGCTCCGACCTCGTCAAGACCGAGCCCAACAGCTGGATGGACCTGCTCAAGCCCTCCGACGATCTCAAAGGCAAGGTCACGATGCTTGCGACCGACCGCTGGCTATTGGGCGCGGGGCTCCTTGCGCTCGGCAAATCGGTGAACAGCACGAGCCAAGCGGATATCGACGCGGCCAAAGCGCTGCTGATCGAGGCGAAAACGAACCTGCTCGCCTATGACGACACCACCTTCTATTCCAAGCTCGTCTCCGGCGAGGCGCATCTGGTGCATGCCTGGGACGGCTGGTGCAATTACGGCATCGCCGAGAACCCGGCCATCAAATATGTAGTGCCGAAGGAAGGCAGCGACCTCTTCGTCGATACCATGGTCGTGCTGGCTTCCTCGCAGAACCAGGAAGCGGCGCACAAATTCATCGACTATGTGCTGCGGCCCGAGGTTGGCCAGTGGGTCGCCTCGAACATCCTCTACAAGGTGCCAAACCGCGCGGCAATGGAGAGCCTCGATGCCGCGGTGCTGCAGCAATTCCCCAATCTCGCCATGAAGCCCGCCGATCTGCTGAAATTCGAGGAGCTGAGGGACCTCGGAGCCGCCCAGAAAATATACACGCGCGCGGTGACGGAGATCACCTCGGCGCAGTGACTGAACGGCGTCCTTGAGCACTGGATGGGGGCGCGGGAAGAATTTCCCTTCCCCCTTGCGGGGGAGGGTCAGGGTGGGCTCGTGACACCTACCATTCCTACGGCAGAGCCTTCCCAGCTTGCGGTATCTGCCCCAATAGACCGGTCCCTGCCCGGCCCTCCGCCGTCCCGGGAACGGGAGAAAAGAGGACGATGCGTCGTCCGGATGACCCCCACCATCCGCCGCGCCGCGCTGATGGCGCCGGGGCTGGGCTGGCTGGCCCTGTTCCTCCTCGTGCCCTGCCTGCTGGTGCTGGGCTTGAGCTTCTTCGAGCGCGGCGTCTATGGCGGCATCGACTACATCTTCACCTTCGAGAACTACCGCCGAGCGGTGGACCCGCTCTACCGCTCGATTCTGCTGAATTCGGCTTGGATCGCCTTCCTCGCCACCTTGGTCTCGGCGCTGATCGGCTATCCGGCAGCCTACGCCATCGTCAAGGCGCCTGAGCGCTGGCAGTCCGCGCTGCTGGTGCTCATCATGCTGCCCTTCTGGAGCAACTACCTGATCCGCACCTATGCCTGGATCGTGCTGCTCAACCGCGAGGGGCTGATCAATCGCGCGCTCGCGGGCCTTGGCGCGACGGAGCCGCTGCCGCTGCTCTACAACGATTTTGCCATCGTGCTCGGGCTGGTCTATGGCTACCTGCCATTCATGGTGCTGGCGATCTATGCCTCCTTGAGCCGGCTCGACCCCGCGCTCCTCGAGCAGTCGGCCGATCTGGGCGCATCCCCGGTCAGCACCTTCCTGCGCATCACCTTGCCCCTGACCCTGCCCGGAGTCGCCGCCGGGTCTGTCTTCGTCTTCGTGCTGTCGATCGGCAATTTCATCACGCCCGACCTGCTCGGCGGCGGGCGGCGCGTGATGGTCGGGAATCTGATCTACAAGCAGTTCCTCGCGGCGCGCGACTGGCCGTTCGGCTCGGCGCTGGCCTTCCTCCTCATCGCCATCATGATGCTGCTCTTGCTCACCCAGGCGCTCCTCGTGCGGCGCAGCGGCGGAGAGCGGCCGGCATGAGACGAGGACGCAGCGCAGGGCTGCTCAACCTGCATCTCGGCCTCGTCTTCCTGTTCCTCTACGGGCCGATCCTGGTGCTGGTGGCGCTCTCCTTCAACCGCGCGGGACTGCCGACCGCCTGGACCGGCTTCTCCTTTCGCTGGTACGAGGCGCTGGCCCGCAACGCCTCCATCCATCACGCGGTGGGCAACACCATCATAGTGGCCTTCGCCTCGACGCTGATCGCGACCGCCATCGGCACGCTGCTCGCGATCGGGGTCGAGCGCGGGCGCGGCAGTCCGGCGCTCGACGCGATCCTGTTCGCGCCCATGATCATCCCGGACATCGTTCTGGCGATCGCGCTGCTCTCCTTCTTCAGCATGCTGAAGATGACCCTTGGCCTGCATTCGATCGTGCTGGCGCATGTCGTCTTCAACATCGCCTTCGTGGCGGCGGTCGTGAGAACGAGGCTCAAGCACTTCGACTGGTCCGTGGTCGAGGCCTCGGCCGATCTCGGCGCTTCCGCCTTCACCACCTTTCGCCTCGTCACGCTGCCGATCATCTTCCCCGGCGTGCTGGCGGCGGCGCTGCTCGCCTTCACCCTCTCGGTGGACGAGTTCATCATCGCCTATTTCACCTCGGGGGCGGGGCCGGCCTCGACCACCTTCCCGATGCGGATCTATTCGATGATCCGCTTCGGCGTGACGCCGGAGATCAACGCGGTCGCGACGATCGTCATGGGGGTGAGCTTCAGCCTGGTGCTGGTGGCACAGCGGCTTCTGGGCGCTCGCGATCGCGCGTGAGGCCGGACGCGGCGCGTGCCTCATCGACGGTCGCGAAGGAGCGATAGAGGAACGAGCCCTCCCCTACCTCGCTTTCCCGAGCCGCCAGCGCGGCGATGCGCGCATGATGGGGGGAGAGGCCGCAGGCGGGATCGGTGGCCGCCGCGTCTCCCACCAGCGCGAAGGCTTGGCAGCGGCAACCGCCCCAGTCGATCTCGCGGCGGTCGCAGGAGCGGCAGGGCTCCGGCATCCAGTCGGTGCCGCGGAAGCGGCGGAACGCCTCCGAGCTTTCCCAGATTTCGGCGAGGGGCCGCTCGCGGATGGATTCGAAGACGAGGCCGGGAATCGAATCCGCGGCATGGCAGGGCAGCACCTTGCCGGCGGGCGTGACGGTGAGAAACTGCCGCGCCCAGCCGCCCATGCAGGGCTTCGGCCGGCGCGCATAGTAATCGGGCACGACATAATCGATGACGGCGCGGCCCTCGAGCCGGGCCCTGGCCTCGGCCACCACGTCGTCGGCAGCGGCAACCTGCGCACGCGTCGGCACGAGGGCCGCGCGATTGACCAGCCCCCAGCCATAATATTGGACATGAGCGACCTCGATCCGGCGCGCATCCATCGAAGCCGCCATCTCGATCATCGCGCCCAGGTGCGAGAGGTTCTGCCGGTGCACCACCAGATTGACCGTGAGCGGCAGGCCGGCGGCGCGCACCCATGCGGCGACTGCGCGCTTCTTCTCATGCCCGCCCGCATAGCCGCCGATGCGGTCGGCCGGTCCCGGCTCGCTGTCCTGGAAGCTGATCTGCACATGGTCGAGCCCGGCCGCCGCGAGCGCCTCGACGCGCGCCTGGTCGAGCAGCACCGCCGAGGTGATGAGGTTGGTGTAGATGCCGATTTCGCGCGCGGCGGTGACGATCTGTTCCAGATCCTTGCGCACCGTCGGCTCGCCGCCGGAGAGATGCACCTGCAGCACGCCGATCGCCGCAGCCTGGCGCATGAGGTCGATCCACTCATCGGTCGAAAGCTCCTCACGCGCGCGTGCCAGCTCCACCGGATTCGAGCAGTAGGGGCAGCGCAACGGGCACCGGTGGGTCAGCTCGGCCAGGATCGCCAGCGGCGGGGGCATCAGGCTCATGCCGCGATCACCCCCTTGCCGGCGAGCTCGCGCAAGAGCTCCAGCACGTCGTCCCGGATCACCTCGCGCGGCGCCGCATAGACGCGCGCCAGATCGTCGATAATGGCCGCCACTCTGGTACTGCCGTCGACGCGCTGCAGCACGGCAAGCGCCGTTTCGTCCGGCATGAAGACGCGCTCGGGCGCCTGCACCATCCATTGCTGGCGCTGCGCATTGAATTGCAGCCGCGAGCCGCGCGGAAACCGCGGGACCGATTGCTCGGTGAGGGTTGCGGATTGGCTCATCCGTCCTGCTCCGGCCGGAAGGCGCCCGGCGGGGGCAGCGCCGGGACGACATAGGCGTGATGCAGCGCGTCCAGCTGCGCCCAGAGCAGGTCCGTCTTGAAGGTGACGGCGTCCAGCACCGCCTGCTGGCGCTCGCGCGTGTCGGCGCGCTCCAGCACACATTCGAGGGTGAAGGCTACGTCCTCCGGCGCCTCCTTCAGGCGGCGCTGGAAATAGGCGAGCGTGCGCTCGTTCGCGAAGTCGTAGTGCTTGAGGAGTCCCGCGATTCGCTCCTCATGAATGGCGGGCGCAAAGAGCTCCGTCAGCGAGGAGGCGATCGCCTCGATGAGGCTGCGCTCGCGCACGAACTGAAGATAGGCATCGACCGCGAAGCGCACGCCCGGAAGAAGCCCTTCATGCCGGAGCACCCGGCCGCGATCGAGGCCGACCGCCTCGGCCAGCACCAGCCAGCGCTCGATCCCGCCCTCGTTGCCAGGTCCGCCGTCATGCTCCTCGATCCTCTTGCGCCAGGAGCGGCGCAGCGCCGGATCCTCCATGCGCGACAGCAGCGCGGCGTCCTTCAAAGGGATGCGCGCCTGGTAATAGAAGCGGTTCAGGACCCAGGCCTGCACCTGGCCGCGGTTGAGCTTGCCGCCATGGAGCAGCCGGTGAAACGGGTGGAGGCTGTGATAGCGCTCCTCGCCGATGCGGCGGATGCGGGGGAGGAACTCCTCGCGTGGCCAGGGCACGTCGCTCACAGCCGCACCTCCATCCCGTCCGCCGCGACCTCCCAGCCGCAGGCTGCGGCCTCGGCCCGCTCCGGCGAGTCCGCCAGCAAGAGCGGGTTGGAGTTGTTGATATGGATGAAGACCTTGCGCCTGACGGCAAGCCCCGCGAAGGCGGCGATGGCGCCATGCGGGCCGGAAGCGCTCATATGCCCCATGCGCCGACCGGTCTTCGCGCCCGAGCCCTCCAGGATCAACTCCTCATCGCGCCAGAGCGTGCCGTCGAAGAAGACCAGCTCCGCGCGCTTCAGTCGGGTCGCCAGCTCCGGCGTCATCGCCGCGCAGCTGGGTATGAAGAAGAAGCCGCGCCCCGCCGCGTCGGAGATCCTGAGGCCGATCGTCTCCTCGCCGAGGCGCGCCGTGTCGAGCGCGGCCTCGTCCGCCTCCAGATAGAGCGGCACCTTGCCGGGGACCGGGAAGGACTCGAGCGCGAGCCCGAGCGGCGATCCCTCCCTATCCCGGAGCGGCATCGGCTCGTCGAGGATCAGCCTGTGGCGCTCGACCTGATCGCGCGCGAGCACATCGAAGATCGGGTTGGCGCCGAGGATGGAGAGCACGCGCGCCGTGGCGTAGATCGCCAGCGGTTGGCGCTCGCGCAAGGAGAGCAGCCCCGCGACCGCGTCGACATCGCCGTTGGTCAGGACGATCGCCCGGATCGGGCTGTCGCGCAGGCCCGTGCGCGGATGCAATGCCGGGGTCGCCTCGATCTGCTGGCGCAGGTCGGGCGCGGCGTTGAGGAGCACCCACCGGTCCTCGTCGGCAGACACGGCCAGCGAGGCCTGGGTGGCCGGGCGCGCAGCCGGATCGCCGGCGCGGGCGCGCCGACAGGCCTCGTTGTTCGCGTTCCATTGGGGGAAACCGCCGCCGGCCGCCGCTCCGAGCACGCGGATGCTGAGGGCCATCGCTCAAGCTGCGGACGCGCGTCCGCCGCGCGGTCTCCCCTCGAGCGAGGGTGAGCGCGCGGCGGAGCTTGAGGTGGTCAGAGGATCAGAGTTCCGCCGGATAATAGGCGTTGATCTCCAGACCCACGCAGATCTCCACGATCTTCGGCTTCGACCAGGCCATCAGAGTCCTCCTAGGTGGCCGCGGGGCGTCCTTCGAGAAGGCTAGGTTAGAACGCCGGGCGAAAGGGCCACAACACCAACGCGGCCCGCTACTCCCTTCGAACGTCGCGCGCCTCACCCCGTTGCACCTCCCAACCGTGCGGCAAGGCCGCGCGCCGGGTCGTAGGCGAGGATCGCGGCCCCGAGGAACAAAGCCAGGCAGCCGAGGACGACCGCTGCGGAGACCGGATTGAAGGCGCCGTAGAGCGCGAACCGGATCAGCTCCACCGCATGGGTGAAGGGATTGGCGGCGGCGATGTCGTGCAGAAGCTCGTTGGCCTCCTGCAGCCGCCAGAGCGGGTACAGCGCCGAGGAGGCGAAGAACATCGGGAAGATCACGAAATTCATCACCCCTGCGAAGTTCTCCAGCTGCCGGATCAGCGAGGACAGGAGCAGGCCGATGGAGCCCAGCATGAGCCCCGTCAGCATCAGCGCCGGCAGCACGGCGATGTAGCCGACCGGCGGCAGCTCGATCCCGTAGACCCAGGCGACGAGGAGAAAGGCATAGACCTGGAGCAGCGAGACGAAGACGCCGGCCAGCAGCTTGCAGACGAGCAGGTACCAGCGCGGCAAGGGGCTGACCAGCAGCACGCGCATGCTGCCCATCTCGCGGTCATAGACCATGGAGAGGGAGCTCTGCATGCCGTTGAAGAGCTGGATCATGCCGACGAGGCCCGGCAGCACATAGACCTCGTAGGTGATGTAGGTCTCGTAGGGCGCGATGATCGAGACGCCCAGCACCGAACGGAATCCCGCGGCGAAAATGAACAGCCAGATCAGCGGCCGCACCAGCGCGGCGAAGAAGCGCTCGCGCTGCTGGGCGAAGCGCAGCGCCTCGCGCCAGATCACGCCCCAGAGGCAACGGCGGTAATGGGCGATGCTCATGCGCCCGGCCCGCGCGTCAGGCTCGTGAAGGCGGCGCCGAGCGAGCCTGCCCCCGCTTGCTCCGCCACGCGCTCGGCCGGGCCATCGGCGAGCACGCGGCCCCGGTGAAGCAGGATGACGCGGTCGGCCGCACGCACCTCGTCGATGAGATGCGTCGCCCACAGCACCGCAACGCCCTCCTTCTCCGCCAGCGCGCGCACCCGCTCTAGGATCGCCTGCCGCCCGGGAATGTCGAGCCCGACGGTCGCCTCATCGCAGAGCAGCAGCTTCGGCCGGTGCAAGAGCGCGCGCGCGATCTCGATCCGCCGCGCCTCGCCCCCCGAGAGGCGCCGGACCGGCTCATCGCCGCGGCCGGCAAGGCCCGCGCGCTCGATCTCCGCGGCGATGCGCGCCGCAGCCTCCGGCGCAGCAATCCCATGCAGCGCCGCCGCATAGCGCAGGTTCTGCCGCACCGTCAGGTCCAGATCGAGCGTGCGCTGCTGGAACACCACGCCGATCGCCGAGAGGGCCGCGCCAGCGTCGCGGCGCGGATCGGAGCCGAAGATCGCGATCGAGCCCGCCTGCCGGTCATGGAGCCGCGTGATCAGCGAAAAGAGCGTGGTCTTGCCCGCTCCATTCGGCCCCAGCAGAATCGCAAGCTCGCCGGGTTGCAATGCGAAGCTGACGTCCTCCAGCGCGGCGCGGCTGCCGTAGCTGTGCCGCAGGCCGCGGACCCCGAGCGCCGGTGCCGCCAATCCCGCTCCCGTCACGATCGGCGCCTCGGCCAACGCCGTCATCCGCAAACTCCGGCCCGCCGCCTCAGGAGCCGCCCGCCGGCAGGCTCTCGTAATAGGCGGCCAGATCCTGGATGTCCTGATCGGAGAGCGGCTGGGCGATGATGTTCATCTGCTCGCTCTTCCGCTCGCGCGAGCGGAACAGATGCATCTGCTGCGCTAGATATTGTGACTTCTGCCCCGCGAGGTTCGGGTAGTTCGGCGCGGTGCCGATCCCGTTCTTGCCGTGGCAGGTCGCGCACATGCCGCTCTTCGCCTGGCCGGCGGCGGGATCGGCGGCATTGGCTGGGATGCCGGCGAGAACAAGCAGGGCTGCGGCCAAAACCGCCGCGACGCGGGTCATGGGTGCGGCTCCTCGAACGACGGGTTCGGCGTGGAACGCCGGGGAAGCATCGAAGCTCCCCCGGCGCGCCGAGATCAGCTCCCCTGATAGGAGATGCGATAGATGGCCCCGGCGAAATCATCCGAGACCAGGAGCGAGCCGTCGGGAAGCTGGGCCACGTCGACAGGGCGGCCCAAATACTCGCCCGTGCCCTGTATCAGCCAGCCCTCGGCGAAGGGCCTGGTCTCCTTGACCGTGCCGTCCTCGTTGAGGCTGGTGAACATCACCCGCGCTCCGACCGGCGTCGTGCGATTCCAGGAGCCGTGCTGGGCCGAGAAGATGCCGCCGCGATATTCCTGCGGGAACATGCGTCCCGTATAGAACATCATGCCGAGATCGGCGGCGTGCGCCTCCATCTCGATCTCCGGATAGACGACATCGGCCGGCGGCTCGGAATCCTTGTACTCGTTCGTGCGCGTCTTGCCCCCGCCATACCAGGGAAAGCCGAAATGCTGGCCCGGAGCGGTGGCCCGGTTCAGCTCGCCGGGCGGGATATCGTCGCCCATGCCGTCGACCTGATTGTCGGTGAACCACAGCTCGCCGTTGGCCGGGTTGAAGTCCATCCCCACCGAATTGCGCACGCCAGAGGCGAAGACCTCGCGATTCTTGCCGTCGCGGTCCATGCGGACGATGCCGCCGATGCCGGTTCGATTGTAGAGATCCGCCTTCTCCGGCGGCGGCACGTTGAAGGGCTGGCCCAGCGCGATATAGAGCTTGTTGTCCGGGCCGATGCGGCAGACGCGGGCGGTGTGATTGTAGGATTCCTCCTCCTTCGGGATCAGCTCGCCCTGCTTCACGATCACGCCCGCGGCGACGTCGGGATTTTCATAGAAGAACTCCGCCGCCGGGAAGGAGACAACCCGGTTCTGCTCGACCAGGTAAAGGATGCCGTCC
>JAREAF010000033.1 GCA_029240475.1 Rhodospirillales bacterium
CGGCAACGACCGCATCTCGATGCTGGACGGCGATGCGGCCATGGGCAGCAGCCACACCCTCTATGGCGGCGACGGCTCGGACAAGATCTGGGCCGGCTGGTTCGGCATGGGCGGCAACGCCACCGTGTTCGGCGGGGCGGGCGACGACTTCATCTATGCCGGCGGCGGCGGGGTCGGGCCGGGCGGCTATGACGACACGCTCTATGGCGGCGACGGTTTCGACGTCTACTACTGGTCCCCGAACAATGGCGGCTTCGGCAAGGACGTCATCTACGACAGCTCGGCGGGCGGGAACGGGCTGGTGATCTTCTCGGGCAACACCGCCCCGGCCGCGGGCTTCCCGGACACCGGGGCGGTCGACAACGACCCGGTGGGCGGCAAGGTCAGCCTGGTCGATCTCGGCGGCGGCTGGTTCAAGATCGAGGACAAGGACGATCCGGCCAACGCGATCACCTTCCAGGGCGGCGACATCACCACCATCAACCTGCAGAGCCGGCCGAGCGGCGCGGGATCGGGCGAGAACTTCGTCTACACCTGGGGATTCGGTGAACGGCGTCTGGATTGACCAGAACGGCTGAGCCGGGGTGAAGCGGGAACAAAGCGGGTCCGGAGCGCGGGTGGCCGCACGCGTTGTCCAGCCGTTAGGATTCCGGAAAGGGAAGGGGGAGTAGAACAAGCCCGAGGCTTAGCGTACTCCCTAGTGGCGATGCTCTCATAAAGGCCCGTTCCGCTCTCCCCGGAACGGGCCTTTGGTTATTTACCATTCCTCAAACCCGCCCGTTCGATAACAATATTTATGGCGGACGGCTCTACCAGCACGCTGAGTAATTCAGCCCGGCACAACGGGACCGACTCGCAGGACCGTCATCCGCTGGGCGGCGAGGAGCTCTGCTGGCGCATCGCTGCCGAACAGGTCCGCCTTCTCCACCGGAACGCCCCGCCGGCGCTGATCGCGAATGTGGCTATGGCGGTCGGCGCCGCCCTGGCGCTCTGGAGCGAGATCCCTCATGCCCGCACGGGGCTGTGGATCTGGTTGGTGATCGCCCTGTCCTCGGCCCGCATAGCGACGTGGCTGATCTATCCGGGGGGCGGCATCGCCGGCCCGGCGCAGGTGCGCCGCTGGTGCGCGGTGATCACGGCCGGGGCGGGGCTCTCCGGCTGCGCCTGGGGGGCGATCACCTTGCTGCTGATGCCCCGCGACCTGCTGTTGCCGGAGCTGTTCCTTGGCGCCGCCATAGCGGCCATCGCCGCGGCGACGCTCTCGTCGCTTGCCCATCGCGTCGGGCCGTTCCTCGCCTTCCTGCTGCCGGCCTTCCTTCCCTATGTGGCGGCGATGGGGTTGGGCGGAGACCGCCTCCATATCATGGTCGCCCTGGCGGCGCTGGGTTATGCCGGCGGGCTGATCGCCGTCGCCTGCAACTTCGCGCGCTCGAGCGCCGCCACCGTCAGGCTGCAGGTCGAAAATGAATGGCTGGTCCGGCGGCTGATTGCCTCGCGTGACGAGGCGCTTGCGGCGGCGCGCGAGGCGGAAGCGGCCAACCGCGCCAAGACCGACCTCTGCGAGACTCTCGACCGCAGCCGGCGCGAGGCGGAGGATGCCAGCCGGGCGAAGTCGCACTTCCTGGCCACGATGAGCCACGAGCTGCGCACGCCGCTCAACGCCATCATCGGCTTCTCCGACATCATGGCGACGCAGGTGCTGGGGCCGGTCGGCAACCCCAAATACCTCGAATATGCGGCGGACATCCGCACCAGCGGGCAGCACTTGCTGGCGATCATCAACAACGTGCTCGACCTCTCCAAGGTCGAGGCGGGCCGCTTCGAGCTGCATGAGGAAGAGGTCCAGCTCTCGGCCGTGATCTCGGCGGGGCTGAAGCTGGTCAAGCAGCAGGCGAGCGACAGCGGGCTCTCGATCAATGCCGAGGTCGGCCCGGACCTGACCGTCTTCGCCGATGAGCGGGCGCTCAAGCAGATCGCCATCAACCTGCTCTCCAACGCCGTCAAGTTCTCGCGCCAAGGGGGGTCGGTGTGGGTCCGCGCCTTTGTCGACGAGGGCGGCGGGCTGGTGCTGTCGGTGCAGGATGACGGCATCGGCATCGCGCAGAAAGACGTCAAGCGCGTGCTCGAGCCGTTCCGGCAGGCGGACGAGCCGCTGATCCGCAAGCGCACCGGAACGGGGCTCGGCCTGGCGCTGGTGAAGTCGCTTGTGGAGCTGCATGGCGGTTCGGTGTGCCTCGACAGCGTCTTCGGCGTGGGGACGACGGTGAGCCTGCGCTTCCCGGCCCCGCGCGTTCGCCGCCGCGCCGCTTAGCATCCTCGAGAGGCTTGCGCCGCGCGCGCGGAGCCGACAGTCTGGCGCCGATGCAAGAAGAGGCGGACAGCGCCCCCGGCGCGATCCTGGCCGCGGCCATACTCGCGTCCAGCATGGCTTTCCTCGACACCAGCGTGGTGGCCCTGGCCTTGCCGACGATCCTGTCCGATCTCGGCGGGAGCGTCGCGGCGGGCCAATGGGTGGTCGAGGCCTATCTTCTGTTCCTGACCTCGCTGCTGCTCGTCGGCGGCGCGCTCGGCGACCGATTCGGGCGCAAGCGGGTGTTCGGCTGGGGCATCGCTTTTTTCGCCGTCGCTTCGCTCGGCTGCGCCCTCGCGCAAACCACCCCGCAGCTCGTGCTGGCTCGCGCGGTGCAGGGGGTGGGCGCCGCGGTGATGGTGCCGGGCAGCCTGGCCATGATCTCCGCAGGCGTGCGGCCGCAGGCGCGGGGCCGCGCGCTCGGGCTCTGGTCCGCGGCGACCTCGATCGCGACCGCCGTCGGGCCGCCGCTCGGCGGCTGGGCGATCTCGCTCTGGTCCTGGCCGCTGATCTTCCTGGTCAACCTGCCGCTGGCGGCGGTGGCGCTCTTTGCGTTGCGCGGAGCGCCGGAGAGCCGCGACGAGCGCCAGGGCGCGGTCGACTGGGCGGGGGCGGCGCTGGCCACGCTGGGGCTGGGCGCGCTCACCTTCGCCCTGCTCGAGGCCGGGCGATCGGGATTCGGCCGCAGCGAAGGCGCGGCGCTGGCGGCCGGCGCGGCCCTGCTTGCGATCTTCCTCGCCGTCGAAGCGCGCGCCGCCGCGCCGATGCTGCCGCTGGTGCTGTTCCGCTCGCGGGCTTTCTCCCTGGTGCAGCTCTTCACCGTCCTGCTCTATGCGGGGCTGATGGTCGCGATCTTCGTCCTGCCCTTCGCCTTGAGCGAGCGCGCCGGCTTCTCGCCGGCCGAGATCGGGCTCGCGCTGCTGCCCTCGGTGCTGCTCATTGCGATCTTGTCGCGCTGGGCCGGGGCGCTGGCCGACCGGCACGGACCGCGCCCGCTCCTCATCGTGGGATCGGGCTTGGCGGCGGCGGGGTTCGCGTTGCTGGGCTTCGGGGAGGGCGGCTACGCCACCGCATTCCTGCCGGGCCTTTCGGTGATGGGTCTCGGCATGGCCTGCTGCGTCGCTCCGGTGAGCAAGGCGGCGCTCGACGCCGCGCCGGCCGAGCGCGCGGGCATCGCCTCGGCCGTGAACAACATGGCCTCGCGTCTCGGGGGCCTTGTCTCGGTGGCGGCGCTCGGCCTGGTGTTGCCGGAGGCGATGGACGGCGCCTCGGCGGCGGTTGCCGCAGGTTACCGGCCGGCCCTGCAAGCCGCCGCCGTGCTCGCGCTCCTGTCGAGCTTCGCGGCCGTGGCGCTGCCGCGCCCAAGGCTCAGCCGAGCCGAGGCCGTCCCGTCGCGGTCGCCGTGATGGTGCTCTCGATGAAGAGATCGGCCCCGAAATTGCGCACGACCGTGTCCTTGCGCTCGACCTTCACCTCGACCGTCGCCGCTCCCGCGGCGATCGCGCGGCTGCGGGCGGCGTCGCGCGCCTGTTCGATGGCGTGAGCGGCGGCGTCTTCGAGCGCGCCGAAGTCGCGGACGCCGTTCGTCCCATGCACGCGGAACCGGTCCTCGCGCGGCGCGCTGATGGTGACGAAGGCGGCCTCGAAGATGCCTCCCGCCACCGCGCCGACCGCATTGGAGACGCCGTGGTGCTCGGGCACGATGAGCCGCGTGCCGAGCCGCCGTGCCACCTCGGGATAGTAGGTCGAGACCGGCGCGCCGATCGCGACCAGCGGCCGCCCAAGGGAAATAGTGACGCGATAGAGCGCGTCGGAGTTTGCGTTGGCGGCGGAGGCCGCGTCGATCAGCGCGGTGCCGAGCGGCTCGGCCCGTCGGACGGCGGGCCCGCCGGACGCCTCGATCGTGGAGGCGATCAGGGCCTCGCAGGTCTGCGTCGCGACACGTTCGATCACCGCCGAGGCGAAAGCCTCGGGGTTCGGCCCTCCGCGCCAGCCGGGCTCGGCGGGGCGGCGGCACCACAGTTCCGCGCCCAGGCGCGCCGCCTCGGCCGACCAGGACTTCTGCATTCCCAAAAAGTGCGCGGCGTCGCTCGGCGTGAAGGCGGCGATGTGCACCAGACCCCGCTCGACCAGGCGGCCGAGCGGCCGCTCCGGGCGGCGGCTGCCGAGCACCTCCGTCAGCGGCGCCGGTCCGTCGCCGAGCGCGTCCCAGGTCCGCCGTTCGCCCATGCTGAGGCTCGCCTCTTCGCCCAGGAGCGGGCGCGCGCGGATCGCGAAGCGGCCATGCAGCGGGCCGACGAATTCCTCCGCCGCCTGCTCGCGCAGGGTCGAGAGAGCTTCCGGCCGTTGATGGGCCAGCAGGCTCAGCGGCACGACGCGTCGAGGTCCGACGAGCAGCCCGCGCTCGGCATCGATGCGCACCTCGCTGTCCCCGCCAAGCCCGAATGTGTGCACCGCGATCGCCTCGACCATGGTGCGCCAGCCGCCCACGATCGCGCCGTCGCGGTTCAGCACCGGACGGCCGTCCTTGAGAAAGGCAATGTCCGTTGTCGTGCCGCCCATGTCGGACACGACCACGTCGCGCTCCTGCGTCAGAGCCATGGCGCCGACCACGCTCGCGGCCGGGCCCGACAGGATCGTCTCGACGGGCCGGTTGAGGGCATCGGAGGCGGCGATGAGCGCGCCGTCGCCCTTGACCACCATCAGCGGCGCCTCGATGCCGAGCTCGGCCAATCGCCGCTCGACCGCCCGGATCAGCCGGTCCAGCAAGGAGATCAGCCGCGCATTCAGCAGCGCCGTGAGCGCCCGGCGCGGCGCGTCGAGATTGTGGCTCAGCTCGTGCGCGCAGGTGACCGGATGGTGCGTGGCCTCGCGGATGAGCCTGCGCACGGCCAGCTCATGGGCCGGATTGCGCACGCCGAAATAGCCGGCCACCGCGAAGGCCGAGACGCGCGGGGCGAATTCGCGGATGGCCTTCGCAACGGCGTCGACATCCAGGGGCCTCTGCTCGTCGCCGAGAGCGCCATGCCCGCCGCCGATGAAGGCGACGGGGTCGCCCTTGAGCGCCGCTCCCAAGCCCGCGCGCCCCAGGGCGCCCTCGTCATAGCCGAGGAGCAGGAGCGCGGCGGGGCTGCCCTGGCCCTCGACCAGCGCGTTGGTCGCGAGCGTCGTGGAGAGGGAGACCAGCCGGATCTGGCGCGCCAGCTCCTTGGGCAGCACGCCTGCGATCGCGGCCCCGACGCCCTCGGCCAGATCATGGCGGGTGGTGAGCGCCTTCGCCGCGGCGAGCACGCCGCGGGCGGGGTCGTAGAGAACGGCATCGGTATAGGTGCCGCCGGTATCGATGCCGAGGGAAAGAGCCAAGGGGGGAGCGTGAGGACGGTGGTCGATGGACCCCTGCTGATAGCAGGGCCGGCGGCCATGCGCAACGCCTCCGAGCGTCGCGTCAGCTGCGGTGACGGCTCCGCTCGGCGGCCTTGCGCGCCTGGGAGGCCACGGCCGCCGCGATGAGCGAGAGCGCCAGCCCGGTCAGGGCCCAGACCAGGAGCAGCTTGGAGCTGCGCTCGCGCCACGGGACCAGGATGGCGTCGGCGGGAAGGCCGATCGCGATCACCATCGGATAGCCTTGAACGGTCCGGTAGGTGGTGACGCGCTCGACGCGATCGTCGACCGCGATCTCGTGATAGGTGCCGGGTCGAAGCCGGGGCGAGAACTGCACGAACATGGGATCAGTCGCCAGAGACCGCCCGATCCAGCCTTCCCCGCCGGGGCGGCGCAGCAGCACGGTGCCGTCCTCCTCCAGCAGCATCATGCTGGCGCCCTTGGGCAGCGCCGCTTCCTCGGCGAAACGGTCCAGCGTCTCGATGTCGAGGCTGCCGTAGGCCACGCCGATCAGCGCCCCCGAATTGTCGTCGACCCTGCGGGCGATCCCGACCGAGACGTCCCGGTCGAGCAGCGCGCCCTGGCCGACGAAAAGCCCCTCGCGGCGTTCGGAGAGGACCTCGCGGATCAGCTCGCGGCTCGACAGGTCGAGGCCTCGGCGCACCGGCACCTTGGAACTGCTGAACAGGTGGCCGGAGGTGTCGATCAAGGCAAGCTCGCTGTCATGCAGCAGGCGCGCCTGGATCGAGCGCAGCCGGATGTCGACCGCGTCGGGTGCATTTTTAGCATCCCCAAGTCCATCCCCGATCATTACCAGCGCGCCCTCCAGCTCGGCGAGGGTGCGCCCGACATGCCGCTCGAACGCGAGCGCCAGCACCTGGCTGGTGCGGTCGGCTCCCGCCAGGGCGGTGGCCCGGTCGGCCCAGGCGAGCACCGCCATGACCGCGCCGATGAACAGGACGGAGGCGACGGTCAGGAACCCGAGCGGACGGCGGGCTAGACGGAACCGGCGGCGCCTCGGCCTGACGGTGTCGGTAGCGGCGAGCAACATGACCCCCGGTCCTCCTTCGCGAGGGGAGGCGAAATCCGACCGGCCTTTCCCCGCGCGTCCGAAGTAACGCCCGGCGGGGGCCGGGGGCTCCGATACCTCTTTCGGGCGGGAGGCTCAGCCCGGATCGTACATGTCGTGCTTGATCTTGTGCCGGTTGGCGATGAGCTCCTCGATGCCCGGCTCGCCGCGCATGGCGCGCGCGATCGCCAGCTTGGTCGCCTCGTAGTTGGTCCGGTACAGGTCCTTCTGGTCGAGGTTGGGATCGGCGGCGCATTGCGGGTCGATCCACACCATGATGAGGATGCAGATGCGGTCGACCTCGGCCTTGGGCAGGACGCCCTCGATCACGCAGTCGAGCACCGCATCGGCGGTGGCGGACTGCACCACGCCGCCGAAGAGATTGACGTAGGCGCTCGATTTGATCGTGACCTTCGGCACCATCATGGTCACCGGGCGCACCAGCTGGTTGCAGGCGCGGATCGCGAACATGCGGGTATGGCCGGCGGTCTGCCCCATCATGTTCGCGAAGGCCTGCCCGACCGGGCCGTCCACGGTCCCGATCAACACCTCGGGCATGGCGTCGGTGAACTGCCCTTCGCTGGCGAAGACGGTCGCCTCGCCGGCGCGGAAATGGATCGGGTGGGTCATCGCTTCTCCTTTCGTGCAAAGGGAGTGGATCAGGTCTCGGCCAGAAGGATCTCGCCCTTGCCGTCCACGGCGAGGTCGCCGGCAAGCCGGCGCAACGGAGCGGCCCTCAGCAGCGGCTCGAGCCATGGCGCCGCGGTGCCGAGCTTCCGCGCGAGCAGCCTGATGATCGTAAGATCCGCGCGGCCGGTATCGGCGAAGGTGTCGGGCGCGCCCTCCGGCGCGCCGGCGGCGATGAGGGTGCCGCGCCGCATCCGCAAGCCGGGCAGGGCGCCGAGCCGGCCGGCCACGGCGATGGTGCCGGCCACCATGCGCGCGCCGCAGGCCGCGCCGGCGTCGCCGGAGATGAGGATCATGCCGCGGCGCATGCGGTCGCCCGCGCGCGCGCCGGCATTTCCCCCGATGGTGACGAGCCCGCCGCGCATGCCGAGCCGCTCGCCGGGGGGCGGCGCGCCGAGGAAAGCGCCGGCGCTCCCGGTTATGCTGAGCACGCCCCCGCGCATGCCCATGGCGGCATGGTCGCGGACCGAGCCGGCGATGCGGATCTCGCCCGCGCCTTGCCCCGCGGCCGCTTCATGGCCGGCATTGCCGTCGACGAGGATCTCGCCGGAGGCGAGATTGCGGCCGATGCCGTCGAGGCGCTCGCAGCCCCCGGCGAAAACGAGGCGCGGACCGGGCCCGCCCTCGACGCGGAAGAGCTCGGCCAGGGGAATGCTGCGCCGTCCGAACACGAGCGGCAGGTGCTCAAGTTGCGCGGGCGACAGATTGGCCAGAGTCTCCGGATTGAGCGCGCCAACCTCGACGGGCAACGGCGGCCGCTCGCGCAGGATCAGGCGCCAGCCGCCGCTCACGAAGCTAGCTCCCGCAAGTGGAACTGGAACGGCCCCAGCTTGCCGCCGTAATTCCCGGCCGTGATGCGGCGCACCCCGCCCGCCGCGCCGACCTCGCAGAGCGCGCCGATGCCCGCGCGCATGGCGGCGGCGACATCCTCTTGGCTCAGCCCGTCGATGACGATCTCCAGCACCGATTCGATCCCCTCCTCGAGCCGGCTTGGCGTGACGCCCTTCAGGGTCGGACAATAGGCGTCGTTGGTGGAGGCGATCAGCCCCTTGTAGCGCGAGCCGACCTTGGAGCCGGAGCGGACGATGCCGCCGGGGAAGGGGAGGATCAGGTTCGGCAGTGCGCGTATCGCGGCCACGGCGCGCTCGGTGGCGGCCAGCACCTCAGCGCGGCTCTCGCCCAGGATGAGGAGATTGCCGCCGCCCACGCCGCGCACCATGCCGACGCTGTCCTCGACCACGAACTCGCCGTCCATCACCGGCACGCGCCAGTAGCGGCGGCCGAGGATCTGTTTCGAGGTCTGGAAGCCGTCGCCGAAGAACCGCAGGCTCTTGCCGAGCGGGATCGCCTCGGGCGCGTCGAGGCCGGAATAGCAGGCCGAGCCCGGGGCGGTCAGCACCGACTGGCCGACCCGCGCCAGCACCTGCTTGGCCAGCTCCGCGGAATTGACGGCGAAGATCAGCACCGCGACGCCGGGCCGCCCGTCCGGAGTCTCCTCCGGCATCATCGGGCGCTCGATCCCCGCCTCGCAGCCGCAGCCGATCACCGAGGTGGCGAAGCCGGTCAGGCTCTCCGCCGCGATGCGCGCCCACTCCGCGCTATCGGCCGTGAGCACGAGGCGCGTCGCGCGCATGCCGAAGGCCTCGGCGAAGGTGTCCTCGATCGCGACGCCGTTGACGATCATGCCGCCCCGCTCCGCCGGCGTGTCTCCCGCACCTGAATGCGCCCGCCGCGGGATTCGATCTCCGCCTCCGAGACTCTGAAATGCGGCAGCCGCACGGTCATGTGCTCGGCGAAGAAGCGCTCGATGCGCCCCGCGATCGCGGGATCGTGCTCCGGCCGCACCACATTGGTCGCGCCATGGGCCTCGGCGACGATCCTGCCGTCGCGCACCACCACGCGCCCGTCCTTCAGCACCAGCACGGGATGGCCGAACATGCGCTCGCGGTCCGCATCGTCGACATAGACCGTTATGTCCGCGGCTGCGCCGGGCCCGAGATGACCACGATCGGCGAGGCCGAGGGCGCGCGCGGGGGCAGCGCGGGTCAGGATCGCAATCTCGAAGAGCGTGTATTCGCGCGCGATCTCCGCCAGGCCCGAGTGCCGCCGCGCGGCGGGGTGGATGCGCGCCAACATCTCGGCGCGGAAGTCGCGATCCATGAGCAGGCGGATCAGTCTCGGATAGAAGGTGAAGGGTGCGCCGTTCGGATGGTCGGTGGTGAGGAAGATGCGCCAGGGGTCGGGCGCGGTCAGGAACAGCTCCAGCCCGATCGCCCATTGCAGCGCATTGACGAAGGAGCGGTCGCGATAGCGGAAGGGCACGAGACCGCAGCCCGCCTCGCATTCGATGTCCATGCAGAGCCAGCGCTCGGGCTCTGCCAGCACGCGGTTGCCGAACTGGGCCATGGTGTCGCCGGACTCCGTCATGGTTTGGCCGAACATCACCTGGCCGACATCGATGCTGAGATTGGAATGTCTCTGCAGCATCTCGACGATGCGCGTCGCGCCGGAGGAGAAGCGGCGGTCGCCCTCCGTGCCATAGCAGTGGAACTGCACGTGGGTCAGATGAATCGGCCAGCCTTCAACCGCCTCGATCGTCTTCACGGTGGTCTCGACATTCCCGGGCACGCCGAGATTGTTGCAATGGACGTGCAGCGGGTGGGCGAGGCCGATCTCGGCGACGGCGCGCGCGAGGCGCAGCAGGATGTGCCGCGGGGTGACGCCGTAATGCGCGTTCGGCTCGTCGAGATCGAGCTTGCGCTGGTTGAACTTGAAGGCGCTGATGCCGCCGGGATTGACGGTCTTGACGGCGATCGCCTGCGTCGCTTCCAGCATGAAGGCGACATAGTCGTTGATCTCTTCCTGCACCGCGCCCGACTGGATGAGGCGGAAGAGGAGATCGTCATTTCCGAGCATCGCATAGACGCCCTTGTCGATCATCGGCGTGTCGGCGAGCTCGAGATGCGTGTGGCGGGCATTGGCCGGCACCATCGCCGGCTCGAAGGCGGCCGTGTAGCCCATCAGCGCGTAGCGGTGCCCGGTAGAGAAGGTGGAGGGCGTCGCCGCGCCGCTGCCCGAGCGCAGTCGTCCGTGCGCGCCGTGCGCATGCCCGTGATGATCCTCCGGCATCAGCGCGCGGCCGAGATTGACCTTGCCGCCGGCGATGTGGCTGTGCAGGTCGATCGCGCCCGCCATGACGATCCGGCCGGAGATGTCGATCGTGTCGTGCTTAGGAACCTCCGCGCCCGGATCAGCGATGATGCGCCCGTCCTCGATCCAGAGGTCGCGCAGTTCGCCATCCACGCCGTTGGCCGGGTCGTAGACGCGGCCGCCGACGAGGCGCAGCACGCGGCTCATCGCGCCACCATGGGGAGCGCGCGGTGGATTGCGGCGAGGAGGCCGGCCGCGCTCTTGCGCGTCGAGGCGCGGGCGGGCGCGAGCGGCAACGCGACCACGCCGTCCATTCGGAACGCGGCGCCGCCATGGTCGACGCCCGGCACGCCGACCGGCAGGAAGACCTCGGGAGGGCGGGCGAAGCGCGTCTCCGGATGGGCCAGCGCGATCATCGGGACCGAGGCCTCTGGCGGCGGAGCGGGACGGAAGGCCGAGATCCAGATCAGCAGATCGGCCTCTCTCTCGCGCAGCAGGCGATCGGCTGCGAGGCGGTGCGGCGCGAAGCGCGGGCCCTCGGGCGTGAAGCGGCTGCGCAGGGGCACGCCGCTCTGCCAAAGCATGGCCTGCGAGGCGCCGATCAGCCCGTCCCCGCCGGCGACCGGCAGCGCGGACCAGCGCGTGGTGCGGTTCAGCTCCTGGATGAGATGGAGGATCGCGGCGACCGCAAGCTCCGGCTCGGCGCCCTCGAGCAGCGCCGGCGCGAACAGCGCGACGCCGTAGCGCGCGTCCCGCATTTGTTGCGCGAGCTCCGCCAGGCGTGCGGCCGGCACGCCGGCGATCTCCGGCCGGGGCAGCGCTTTGCCTGCGATGAGCCGGGCCAGCGCGCCGGCAAGCTCCGCGAGTCGATGCGTCGGCGCCGGAATCACCTGCACCGAAAGATGCGGAGCGAGCTCCGTTTCGGGAACGCCGCCGATGAAGAGGATGCGGCGCGGCGCGGCCTCTTGCACGAAAAGCCCGGTGGGCGGCAGCGCGCGCTCGATGAGGCGCGGCGCGATGCGGCGCGGGTCGGGCCCGAGCACCAGCACGAGGTCGGCGCGGTTGCGCAGTTCGCTCAACGTCGTCTGCACCGCGCCGCGCTCGATCAGCGGCAGGAGCAGGCGCATCAGCCCCTCTGCGCGCAGATGGTCGAGAGCGGCCCCGCAGGCGTCCGCCAGCGCGAGCGCCGCGCGCACGCCGTCCACCTCGGCGGCAAGACCGGCAACCAGCGGCGCGGCGCTGGAGGCGATCAGCGCGGCGGCTCGTTCGATGGCGGCGCTTTCCGCGACGGCCTGGCCGTCGATGCGCGGCGGGAGATCCTCATCGGTGCCGGCCTCGATATAGCCGGTTCGGGCCAGCGGGCATTCGGGGCCGACCAGCGCGACGCCGCCGCGCTCGGTGCGCTTCAGATGCAGGTCATCGCAGGCGAGGCTGCAGAACGGGCAGACCGCCTCTTCGAGCCGCGCCTCCATTGCAATTACGGGACCCTAGGGGGTGCGATGCGCAGCTTCACCCCATTCCTCTCCTTCGAGACGGGCCTTCGGCCCTCCTCAGGATGAGGAATGGGGTGCGTCGACGCCGAGCCTCCAAGCGTCCCCATCCTGAGGTGCGAGCGAAGCGAGCCTCGAAGGAGAGGGCGCGGGTCGCTCAGGAGGAGGGGGCGCGGCTCCCTCACGAGAAGGCGCGCCTGCTCAATCATATTTGATGTAGGCGAAGCGCGGGTCGGTGTTGGGCGTGCCTTCGAGCGCCGCGCCCTCCTTGCCCGGCTGCCAGCCGACCACCTCCTCGATCTTGCGGGCGAGCGCGAAATCCTTGTCGGTGATGCCCTTGGCGGCGTGGTTCTGCAGCTTCACCTCGACCCAGGCATAGGAGGCGGCGATGTCCGGATGGTGCCACGCCGCCTCGGCGAGGTGCCCGACGGTGTTGATCACCATCAGCGTCGATTTCCAGGAATGCGTCTTGTACCGCCGCCGGATCCAGCCATTCTCGTAGCGCCATTGCGGCAGCTCGCGGGCGAGCCGCTCGGTGATCTCGGCTTCGCCGTAGGTGCGTTCCTCGCGTGCCATCCCTTCCCGGCCTCCCTCCCGTTGCTTGCTCGACGGCCGTGGCGCGGACGCGTCGGCCCTGTGCTAAGGTTTTCCCACGGCTTTGGGACGATTGGACGAGCATAAGAGCACAGTTCGGGCGCGGGCAATATGAGCGGTCGAGGGCAGGCGGCGGGAGAAACGGTGCGCGTGGCCGCGCCCGCGCGCCTGCATCTGGGGTTCCTCGACCTGCATGGGGGGCTCGGGCGGAAGTTCGGCAGCCTGGGCGTGACGCTGGAGGAGCCCCGGACGGTGCTGACCGTGCGCCGAGCCGACAAGCTGGAGGTGAGCGGCCCGTCGGCCGAGCGCGCGCGGCGGGTCACGGTGCGCCTGATGGATGGGATGGGCTTGACTGGCGGGTTCGAGATCGCAATCGATGAGGCGATCCCCGAGCATGCCGGGCTCGGCTCCGGCACGCAGCTGGCCTTGGCGCTCGGGGCCGCGCTCGCCCGCTGTGCCGGGCAAGCCG
>JAREAF010000367.1 GCA_029240475.1 Rhodospirillales bacterium
GCCGCCAACCCGTCAGACCTCGCCGTGGCGCTCGTCGCGCTCGATGCGGCGGTCGAGGTGCGCGGCCCTGGCGGACAGCGTGTTGTGCCGCTGATCGAGTTTCACCGGCTGCCGGGCGACACGCCGCACATCGAGACGGTGCTCGAACCGGGCGAGGTGATCGCGGCCATCACGGTGCCGGCGAACCCGGCAACGCGGCGCTCGCATTATCTGAAGGTGCGCGACCGCGCCTCCTTCGAGTTCGCGGTCGTATCGGCTGCCGTGGCTCTCCAAATGGACGGCGCCCGCATCCGCCAGGCGCGCGTCGCGCTCGGCGGCGTCGGAACCAAGCCCTGGCGCGTCCCTCGGGTCGAGGCGGCCCTGGCCGGCGCCAGCCTCGATCCCGCGGCGCTCCGCCCCGCGGCGGCGCTGGCCGCGGAGGGCGCGCAGGGGCGCGGTCCCAACGACTTCAAGATCGAGCTCATGCAGCGCGCCATCGTGCGCGCGGTCGAGATCGCGGGAGCCCGCACATGACCACAGCATTCCTCGGGGGCAACCCGTGAGCCGCGTCGACGGCCGCCAGAAGGTCACCGGCCGAGCCACCTACGCGGCCGAGTTCGACCAGCCCGGCCAGGCGCATGGCGTGATCGTGCGCAGCACGGTCGCGAACGGACGCATCGCCTCCATCGACGGCGCGGCGGCGGAACGCGCACCCGGCGTCGTGGCGGTGCTGACCCATCGCAACGCACCGAGGCTTGCCTATCGCGCGCACAAGGGCGTCGTGGACCCGGAGGTCGGCGAGCGCCTGCACGTGCTCCAGGACGACCGGGTGAACCATCAGGGCCAACCAATCGCCCTCGTGGTCGCGGAGACGCTCGAACAAGCGAACCATGCAGCGACGCTGGTGCGCGTCACCTATGCGCCCGAAACCGGAACCACCGACATCACGCGTGTCGAGCCGGTCCTGCCGACGCTGCAGAAGACCGACCAAGGAGAGACCCGGCCGCCGGACACTCGGCGCGGCGACCCTGAAGGAGCGCTCGCGGCCGCCGAGGTCAAGCTCACCGAGAGCTACGCCATCCCGCGCGAGAACCACAATCCGATCGAGATGCACGCCACCATCGCGGCCTGGGACGGCGATCGCCTGACCCTGTGGGACAAGACGCAATGGGTCAACAACACGGCGGCCGAAATCGCCGCCGTGTTCGGCATTCCGGCGGAGAACATCCGCGTGGTCTCGCCCTTCGTCGGCGGCGCCTTCGGATCATCGCTTCGCACCTGGCCGCACGTGACGCTGGCCGTGCTCGGCGCGCGGGTCGCCCGGCGCCCGGTCAAGGTGATGCTGTCGCGGCGCGAGATGTATTACGGCGTCGGCTACCGCCCGCACACGGTCCAGCGCGTCGCCCTCGGCGCCTCGCGCGACGGCCGCCTCGCGGCCATCCTGCACGAGGGCTACCAGGAGACCTCCACCTATGAGGAGTTTTCGGAGGCGCTTCTCAACGCGAGCCGGTTTCTGCATTCGTGCCCGAACGTCTACACGCGCCATCGCATCGCGCCGATGAACGTGCACACGCCAACCTACATGCGCGCGCCTGGCGAGGCGAGCGGCGTCTTTGCGCTCGAAAGCGCCATGGACGAGCTCGCGGTGGCGCTGGGGATCGACCCCGTCGAGCTGCGCCTGCGCAACGAGCCGGAGATCGACGAGTTCAAGAAGCTGCCGTTCTCGAGCCGCTCGACGCGCGAATGCTACCGGGCCGCCGCCGAGCGCTTCGGCTGGAGCCGGCGGAGCCCCGAGCCGCGCTCCATGCGCGACGGCCGCTGGCTGATCGGCTGGGGCATGGCGACCGCTACCTACCCGATGAACTACGCACCGGCCACGGCAATGGCGCGGCTCCTGCCCGACGGCACCGCCGAGGTGACGAGCGCGGCGAGCGACATGGGCCCGGGCACCTGGACCTCCATGACGCAGGTCGCGGCCGAGACCTTTGGCCTGCCCATCGAGAGGGTGAAGTTCACGCTCGGCGACACGCGCCTGCCGAAGGCGCCCGTGCACGGGGGCTCGATGACCATGGCGAGCGTCGGCAGCGCCGTGCAGGCGGCCTGCCGCAAGGCGCGAGAGGACGCGCTCGCCCGCGGCGGCGCCAACGATCTCGCTGATGCGATGCGCCGCATCGGCCAGCCGGTCGAGGCCATGGGCGAGGTGAAACCGGGTGACGAGAGCCAGCGGTTCTCCATGCACTCGTTCGGGGCCGTTTTCGTAGAGGTCGCCGTGGATCCGGACCTCGGCGAGACGCGCGCGCGGCGGATGGTCGGCGCTTATGGCGCCGGCCGCATCGTCAACCCGAAGACCACCCGCAGCCAGTGCATTGGCGGCATGATCGGCGGCATCGGCATGGCGCTCATGGAGCACGCCGTGGTCGACGCCCGCAACGGCCGCGTCCCGAACGCCAACTTCGCCGAATACGCGGTGCCGGTGCACGCCGACGCGCCGCCGGTCATGGACGTGATCTTCCTCGAGGAGCACGACCCGCACGTGAACCCGCTCGGCGTGAAGGGCGTCGGCGAGATCGCCATGGTGGGCGTCGCCCCGGCGATCACCAACGCGATCTTCCACGCGACGGGCAAGCGCATCCGCGAGCTGCCGGTCACGCCGGACAAGCTCCTTTGAAGCCGACTCCAGGCGCTCACCCAAAGCAGATGCAAGCAAACGCAGAGGAACCATCATGATCACGCGCAGACGCATGCTCGCAGCGAGCAGCTGCCTCGTTGCGGGCGCCGCAGCCGGACGCGCCGCGGCACAGGAAGGGCCGGGAAGGATCGTGATCGCGCGCGGCGGCTCACAGCCCTCGCAGAAGGGGCCGGCGGAGCATTTCACCGGCTCGGTGCGGATCGACTCGCGCTTTCAGGGCAGCGCTCCCGCGCGGGTGGGCGGCGGCGTGGTGACCTTCGAGCCGGGCGCCCGCACCGCCTGGCATACGCACCCGCTCGGCCAGACGCTGATCGTCACCGCGGGCGTCGGCTGGGTGCAGCGCGAGGGCGGTCCGAAAGAGGAGATCCGCTCCGGCGATTTGGTCTGGATCCCTCCCGGCGAAAAGCATTGGCACGGCGCGGCCGTCGCCACCGCGATGACCCACATCGCGATCGCCGAGGCTCTCGACGGCAAGAGCGTCGACTGGATGGAGAAGGTCAGCGACGAGCAGTATGGGAAGTAGCTGCGCGCCGGGTCCCGCGATAGCACCGAGGCCGGGGCTCGCCGGCGCAGGGAAGGGACCACGCCGAAGCCCTCGTTGAAGATCGTGCTCTGCTAACGCCTCCCGAATCTCACGGGAGCCTCGCGACCGAGCCCCGCCGACAAGGCGAGCCACGGCCCCACGGGTTGGTTTCGGTCGAGCCGCCGCACGGGCGGCCGATCCGGCGCAACAGGCCCGCGCGCGAGGCCGCTAAGGATACTGGCGGGCCAGCTCCTTGAAGGCGGCCTCCGCATCCAGGATGCCGTTGCCGAGCCGCTGTCCGAGATCGTTGCCCCAAGCCAGCCCCGGCGGCTTGCGCGCCGTGTCGTTGAGGATCTTCTTCAGCTTGAGAGGCGCCACTCGGGCCTGATTCCAGTTGCTGCGCAGCGCGGCCACGACGCCGGCGGCCATGCCGCCGGCGGCGGAGGTTCCGGTGTTGGTTGCGAACGCGTTATCGTCCTCGCGGAACTGGCTCGAAGCGCAGAGGTCGGGCTTTTTGCGCGCCATCCTGGGTTGGCCGGGCCCTTGCGCCGAGTAGCCGAGCCACATGCCGTCGGCGCGGACCGCGCCGACCGTCAGCACGTCCTCATGGCAGTTGGCGCCGAGAATGCTGCCGCCCGGCCCGATCACGTTCGGTGCGCAACGCCAGTCGGGGCACTTGTGCTGCGCAATCAGAGCGCGGCAGTCGCTCAAAGCGTCAGGCGAGTCACATAGGTGAATGCGCAGCTGCGCCGTTAGCGGCAGGGTGTGCCCGCACTCGCTCGAGTGCGGTGCCAGGGAGGTCACGATGAAGTGCCAGACGAATTCTGTGCGTTCTCACTCGGCAACCCACGACACTGGCAAGGTCCGGCTCGGCGACATGGCGCCTATATTCGAAGAGCCCGCGGGTTCGCGCCCGGACATCAAGAAGATCAAGCGCGACGCCGCAACGCAGGACAGCGGCAAGGTCCGGCTCGGCGACATGGCGCCTGGCTTCTAACACTACTTTGGCAGTTTAACGGAACGGTAACGCCGTTGGTCTGAAGCTTCGTCCAGGAGGACGGAGCCATGACGACGGCAGAGGACTGGCAGGAC
>JAREAF010000368.1 GCA_029240475.1 Rhodospirillales bacterium
ATGGCGGCCACGAGCCAGCGGCCGAGGGGCTGCGCCAGGAGCCATGCGGTCCAGTCGCGCGAGGCCTCCCCCTCTTCGCCCGAAACCGGCCTGCCGGTAGCGATGGAGAGCGCGAACAGGGCCAGCGCGATATGAAGGACGGCGCTGACCAGAAGCGCGCCCCGGATCGCAAGGCCCTTGGCGCTCACGCCGTGGTCATCGAGATCGAACGTGCCCTGCACGAAGCGCCACAGCGCATAGAACACCAGCCCGACCGCGATGAGGCCGAGCAGGATTTCTCCAAAAGGCTGATCCAGGATCCGCAGGAGCGCTTCCTCGGCATCGGTCGGACGGGCCCCGTTCCAAGCCGCTGCGAGCGAGAACCAGCCGACCAGGAGATAAACGGCTCCACGCGCGACGTATCCCAGCCGGGCAAGCCACTCGAACCGCGCCAATCTCGTCACGTCTTCCCGACCTCAAAGGGGCAGCTCTGGCCAACGATGCAGAGGCCAGCACCGTTGCACCCCCGTCCGGCGGGAGGCGATCTGGGCATGCCGAACGATGCGCGTCCGCAGACTGCTTGTGGCCGGGACCGCTCCTCGGGGATGCTTTCGCACCAGCCTGCACAGGATCGGCCGCTCGCCAATGCCGTTGCCTCCGCTCGATGTAGCTCCCTCCGATGAGCGCCTGCCGAGTTCCGCCGAGGTGGTGATCGTCGGCGGCGGCATCGTCGGCGCGAGCGCCGCGCTGGCGCTGGCGGAGCGCAGGATTCCGGTGGTGCTTTGCGAGAAGGGCTCGATCGGGGCCGAGCAATCGGGCCGGAACTGGGGCTGGTGCCGCAAGCAGGGGCGCGATGCGCGCGAGCTGCCGCTCATGCTCGAAAGCATGCGCCTCTGGGAGGATCTGGCGAGGCGCGTCGGCGCGGATGTCGGTTTCCGCAGGACGGGCATCTTCTATCTGGCGCGGACACCAGCCGATCTCGCGCGCCACGAGGCATGGCTGGAGACCGCGCGGCCTTATCAGCTCGACACGCGGCTGATCGGCCCGGCGGAGTTGGCGCGCTTGCTGCCGGGCTCGGGCCAATCCTGGGCGGGCGCGCTCCATACGCCGAGCGACGGACGGGCCGAGCCGCAAAAGGCCGCGCCGGCCATCGCGAACGCGGCGCGCGCCGCGGGCGCGGTGGTGATCGGCAGATGCGCGGTGCGCGGGATCGAGACCGCAGGCGGGCGCATTGCCGCCGCCGTGACGGAGCGCGGAACGGTCCGCTGTCGCGCGCTGCTCCTCGCCGGCGGCGCCTGGTCGCGCCTCTTCCTCGGCTCGCTCGGGCTGACCTTGCCACAGCTGACGGTGCGCGCCTCGGTGATGCGCACGGCGCCGCTCGCCGGCGGGCCGGAAGGCGCGGCCAAGGGTCCAGGCTTCGCGTTCCGCAAGCGCCTCGACGGCGGCTACAGCATCGCCCATCCGAACCGACAGCTGCATTCGATCGTGCCGGACAGCTTCCGGTTCTTCCCCCGCTTCCTGCCGGTCTTTCTGGAAGAACGGAAGGACATCCAGCTCGGGCTCAACCGGCGCTTCGCCGAGGCGGCGCTGACGCCGCGGCGCTGGGCGCTCGATTCCATATCGCCGTTCGAGCGCTGCCGCGTGCTCGATCCCGAACCCGCCACGGCCGATCTCGAGGCGGCGTTGAAGAACCTGAAGGCCGCCTGGCCCGTTTTCCGAGAGGCGGCTCCGGCGGGAAGCTGGGCCGGCATGATCGACGTCATGCCGGACGGCGTGCCGGTGATCTCAACGGTGCCGGAGCTGCCCGGGCTCGTGGTGGCGACCGGCTTCACCGGCCATGGCTTCGGCATCGGGCCGGCGGCGGGGCGCCTGGCCGCCGATCTGGTCACGGGGGCAGCCCCGATCGTCGATCCCGCGCCCTTCCGCTGGTCGCGCTTTCAGGGAGCGAAACATGGATCTCAAGACCTACAAGGACTCGCTGGCGCGCAATGAGCCGCCCTCCGGGCTCTCGCCGGCGCTGGAGGCGCTCTGGTGGGACGCCAAGGGCGATTGGGACAAGGCCCACCAGCGCGCCCAGGACGAGGGCGGCGCGCGGGGCGCCTGGGTGCATGCCTATCTGCACCGCAAGCAGGGCGATCCTGGCAACGCCCGCTACTGGTACGGGCAGGCGCGCCGTCCACCCGTCGAGGACGCTCCGCTCGAGGCGGAGTGGGAGGAGATCGTGCGGGGGCTGCTCGGTCCCAAGTGACGGACGGGCGGGGCGATGCTATCTGGGTGATCGGCTATCCGGGGGGAGCCGTCCGATGCATCTTGGCCAACGGTTCGAGCGCGCCTTGATCTATGCATTGCATGTTCATGGCGGCCATGTCCGCAAGGGGACCTCAGTTCCATACTTCAGCCATCTGATGGCGGTCAGCGCCACGGTGATTGAGAATGGCGGGACGGAAACGGAGGCAATCGCCGCCCTATTGCATGACGCGGTCGAGGATCAGGGCGGGACCCAGCGCTTGGTTGACATCCGCGATCGATTCGGGGAAGACGTCGCCGCCATCGTCGAGGCCCGCTCGGACTCGCTGCAAGATACGGCTGGCGCCGCGAAGAAGGACTGGCTGGCGCGCAAGCGGGAATACTTGGCCGTGCTCGCCAGCAAGAGCCGAGCGATTCACCGGGTCAGTGCGGCTGACAAGCTGCACAATGCGCGTGCCATCTGCAGAGATGCGGAAGCTGACGGCAATATCCTGTGGGAGCGTTTTTCCAAACCCCAGGACCAGACGATTGCCTATTACACGGCGCTGTCGCGCCAGCTCTGCGCGGTCTTTCCAGGACCGTTAAGCAACGAGCTGCGGGTCGCGGTCGGGCTTATGGAGCGGCACATCCTCGATCCGCGCGAACATCAGCGGTATATGGAGCAACTGCTGCCCGCCGGCTGAAGGACGCGGGGACCTACTACTCCGCCGCCTTTGGCAGGGGCTCGCGCGAGGGCTGTGGCAGCTCTTCCTCCGCCCGGTCCCGCCGGCGCTTCCACCAGCGGCTGCCATTCTCGCGCAGCATCAGCGCGCAGGGCGTCAGCACCAGCGTCAGCACGGTCGCAAAGGCAAGGCCGTAGACGATCGCCTGGCTCAGCTGCACCCACCATTGAGAGGAGGGCGCGCCCACGGTGATCGCGCGGTCGAGCAGATCCACATTGATGCCGAAGGTGAGCGGCATCAGCCCCAGCACATTGTTGAGGGCCGTCAGCAGCACGGGCCTCAGGCGCTCGGCGCCGGTCATCAGGATCGCCTCGCGCGCCGGACGGCCTTCCCGCCGGAACTGCGTGAAGGTGTCGATCAGCACGATGTTGTTGGCGACGACGATGCCCGCGAGCGCCACCACGCCGATGCCGGACATGACGATGCCGAAGGGTTGACCGGTCAGCAGCAATCCGATCAGCACGCCGAAGGTCGACATCACCACCGCCGAGAGGATCAGCGCGGTGTGGTAGAAGCTGTTGAATTGCGCCATCAGGATCAGGAAGATCAGGAACACGGCGCCGGCGAAGGCCTTGGAGAGGAAGTCGGAGGCCTTCTTCTGCTCCTCGTCCTCGCCCTTGAAGGCGACCTGGATGCTCGGGTCGAGCCCGGCCTCGGCGATCCATGTCTGGATCTCCATCACCTTCTCGTCGGGCAGCACGCCGGGCGCGACATCGGCCTTGACGGTGATGACGCGGCGCTGGTCGACGCGGCTGATGGTGCCGGTCTGCGGCTCGGCCACGCGCCTGACGAAGTTGGAGATCGGCACCAGCCCGACCTCGGTCTGCACGCGGATGCGGTCGAGCTGCTCCAGCATGCGGTCCTGGACCGGGTAGCGGACGACGATGTCGATCTCCTCGTCGCTGTCCGTCGGGCGGTAGTCGGAGACGATCAGGCCGTTCGTCACCAGCTTCAGCATGTTGCCGATCTGGGTCACGTCCGCGCCGAACTTCGCCGCCTGCGCGCGGTCCACCTCGAAAGCCCATTGGATGCCGGGCAAGGGCCGCGTGTCCTCGATATTGATGACGCCGCCCATCGTCGTCAGCTTGTCGCGCACGCGCGCGACCGCCGGCGAGATCAGCTCGGGATCGCGGGCCGAGAGCTCGATCTGGATCGGCTTGCCCACCGGCGGGCCTGCATCCTCCTTCTGTGCGTCCACCTGGATGCCGGCGAAGCCCTCCGTGCGATCGAGAATATCGGCGATGATCTCGTCGGCTTTGCGCCGCTCGCGCCAGTCGGCGAATTCCAGCGTGACCGTGCCGATCACGTCGGCGGCGAGGTTGTCGTTCCCGCCG
>JAREAF010000369.1 GCA_029240475.1 Rhodospirillales bacterium
GGACCCTTAGAAACTTGATCACTTGGTCAGGAATACTATACCCCGGCGGCGTCGGCTTCCAGGCCCGCCGCGAGGGCCTTCAGCCAAAGCGCGATCGCCCGTTTGTAGGCCTCCGGCATGGGTAAGGAGGCGATCTCCTTCGGCTCGACCAGGGCAACGGCGTCGTGCTCGTGGCTGAGGCGCGGCGCGCCCGCCGCCAGCGGCGCGCAGCCATAGGCGATGACGAGCACCTCCTTGCCGGGCAGCACCGGGTAGCGCCAGCAATCGAGGAGCGGGCCCACCTCCACTTGCAGCGAAAGCTCTTCCGCGATCTCGCGGGCCAGGCAGGCCTCCGGCTCCTCGCCGCGTTCGAGGCGGCCGCCGGGGAGCTCCCATTCCGCGCGCTCGTTGCGGAGCAGCACCAGCTTCCCGCCGACAAGCACCACGCCCTTGATCGAGACCGGCCAGAGCGGGGGCGCGGGGGACATCAACCGCGCTCGGCCAGCGCCAGCCGCGCGGCAAGTCCGACGAACACCGCCGCGCTGAACCAGGCCAACGCCCGCCGCACCCAGGAGGAGCCGAGCACGAAGCTCCGCGCCGCGCTCATGGAGAGCGCGACCGCGACATTCACGGCCGTACCGCCGAGATTGAAGATCGTGCCCAGAATGAGGATCTGCAGCGCCACATGGCCCTGCTGGGGCGCCACGAATTGCGGCAGGAAGGCGAGGATGAAAAGCGCGACCTTCGGATTGAGCACGTTGGTGAGGGTCGCCTCGAGGAAGATGCGCCCCAGCGGCGCGGGCGGGCGCTCGCTCATCGCCGCCGCCGCGCCGCCGTCGCGGACCGCCTTATAGGCGAGCCAGAGCAGATAGGCCGCCCCGCCCAGCTTGACCGCCGTGAAAGCCGCCTCCGAATGCATGAGCACGGCCGAGAGCCCGACGGCCGCGGCCAAGGTGTGGATCGCCGACCCGGCGGCGATGCCGACCGCCGAGACCAGCCCCGCCTCGCGGCCCTGCCCCAGGCTCCTCGCCAGCACGTAGGTCATGTCGGCGCCGGGCGTGAGGTTTAGGGCGAGCGCGGCGGCCAGGAACGGCGCCAGCAGGGTCCAGGGCGGGAGCAAGTCCGGCATGGCTCAACAGGCTGTCATCGCGCCTGCTGGAGGTCAATCGGGGGGACGGTCGTTAATAATTGGGCAACGAACTTCCGCTCGACAGTGCGGACCGTCGACGGCAGTCTCTGGATCAGGGGCTGTCTGATCCAATCGACAGGGGTCGCTGCAGTGGGGCAGATCGGAATCGCTCAGCCTTTGGGGGGCGCGCGGCGGTGATATCCGAGCCCGTGCTGCGATTCGTGCGGAGCACGATCAAATCTGTCTGGGCGCTGGAACTCCTGCTCCTGATGTACCGCCGGCCCGATACGGCCTGGACGGTGGAAGCCCTTACGGCCGAGCTGCGAGGCAGCGCCGCGTTTGTCATCGAGCTTCTGTTGATTTTCGAACAAGCCGGGCTGATCCAGCGCGACGGGAACGGGTCCATCACTTATCGGCCGCAAAGCCCTGACTTGCACGAGCTGGTCGGCCAGCTGGAGCGCAGCTACGCCGAGCGCCCGCTGACCTTGATCAAGGAAATACTCTCACAGCCCAACGAGAAGATCCAATCCTTCGCAGATGCCTTCCGGTTCAAACAGGAATGACGATGCCCTTTACGCCCGCCCTTGTATATGTGCTGTGCCTGGCAACCTCGGTGCTTTGTCTCGTGCTGCTCGTGCGCCGCTATTTGCGCACGAGGACGCGGCTGCTGCTCTGGAGTGCGCTGTGTTTCGTCGGCCTTGCCGTCGGCAATCTCCTGCTGTTCCTGGACCTGGTGGTCTTCATCGAAATCGACCTGGTTCCATTCAGGGCCCTTTCCTCGTTCGCGGCGGTGGCCGTGCTGCTCTTCGGCTTCATTTGGGAAATCGACTAAAGGAAAGGCATGGCAATGCTCCCCTTCCTTGCAGGCGCGATCACCATGGGGCACCTTGCGATCGGCCTGTTTTTCCTTCGTTTCTGGCGGCGGACACGGGACAGGCTCTTCCTCATCTTCGCATTCGCGTTCTGGCTTCTCGCCGCCAATCAGGCAGCGGTGGCCCTCTCCAACGTCCCTCGCGAGGAGCAGAGCTCGATCTATCTGCTGCGGCTCGCGGCCTTCACCCTGATCATCCTGGCGATCGTGAGCAAAAATCTCAGCCGCAAGAGGGAGTGAGGACCACCATGGGCGGCTCAGGCCCGGTCGATCGCGGCCCGAACCGCGCGGGCCAGCTCATGGGCGCGATAGGGTTTGTTCAGCAGCAAGACGGCGGAATCTCCGTCGGCGCCGTCCAGGAGCTGATCGGTGTGGGCGGAGGTCACCAGCACCTTCAGCCCTGGCCGAAGCTCGCGGGCTCTTACAGCCAACTCGCGGCCCGAGAGCCCGCCCGGCATGGCGAGATCGGTGAAAAGCAGGTCGATCGCGCCGACGCGCTGCAGCACCTCGATCGCCGAAGGGCCATCCGCTGCTTCCAGCACGTGATAGCCCAGATCTCTCAATATCCCTGAGGCGATCTCGCGCACAGCGGCATCGTCCTCTACCGCAAGCACGACCTCTCCGGGTCGCGCCAAAGGCGAAGATTGTTCGCTCGGCTCATCTGCGGAAGCTCCCTCCGAGGGCGCCGCGCGGGGCAGGAAGATCGTTGCGGTCGTGCCCCGGCCGACTTCGCTCTCGATCTGGATATGCCCACCCGATTGTTTGATGAAGCCGTATATGATGCTGAGGCCGAGCCCGGAGCCCTGACCGGGCGACTTGGTCGTGAAGAAGGGATCGAACACGCGGTCGATGATCTCGGGCGGAATGCCGACCCCGGTGTCCGATACTGTGAGCGCCACGTAATCGGCCGAGCTGTCGAGAGTGCCCTCCAGCTGGCGGACTTTTGAGGCGAGGGCAGGGCTTGCCGCAACGGCGAGCCGCCCGCCGTTCGGCATCGCGTCGCGCGCGTTCACCACAAGGTTGAGCAGGGCCGATTCGATCTGCACGGGATCGATATGCGCCGGACAGGGTTCCGGGCTGAGTTCGATCACGAACTCGATCTCCTCGCCGATCACCTGGCGGGCGAGGTCGGCAATTCCCTCGATCACCGAGTTAAGATCGACGGTGGCCGACTGCAGCGATTGGCGTCGGCCGAATGCCAGCAGCCTGCGGGTCAGATCGGTGCAGCGGTGCGCGCCTTCCAATGCGAGCTCGACGCGCCTGAGCACTTGCGGGTCCCCGGCGAGCGATTGCCGCAGGCGATCGAGCGTGCCGATCACCACGGTCAGCATGTTGTTGAAGTCATGCGCAATGCCGCCCGTCAGCTTTTCTATCGCATCGAGCTTCTGCGCCTGCATGAGCTGCTGCTCGAGCCGCCTGCGCTCGGTCACATCCAGCAGCGTGCCGCAGACCTCCTTGGGCGCGCCGAGCTCGTCACGGATCAGAACCGCCTGATCGAGGAAGACCCGATAATTATCGTCCGCACAACGCCAGCGATATTCGATCGCCAAGGAACCTGTCTCGCCCAACCGCGAGAACTCGCGCAACACCCGGTAGCGGTCGTCCGGATGGATGCGGCTCGACCACAGGTTCGCGCTTTTCATGAACTGCTCGGCCGTGAAGCCGCAGATCGTCGCGACGGTGTCGCTGATGAATCGGGGTGCACCGAGCTCCTGCCCGGGTTCTCCGGCATAGAGCACCAGCGGAAGAGAGCGGATGATGATCGATTGGCGCTCTTCGCTCCGGCGCAGGGCCTGCTCAGCGAGGAACTTCTCGGTCCTTACCCGGAAATTCTCCTCAAGCAGGCGCTGCTCCTGCTCGGCCTTGAGGCGGATCTCCTGGGTCTTGTTGAACAGCTCGACGAAAACCGCAACCTTCGAGCGCAGTATGGTCGCGTCCACCGGTTTGAACACGTAATCGACCGCACCCATCGCGTAGCCGCGCAGCATATGCGCATCGTCCTTGTTCAAGGCCGTGAGAAAGATGATCGGGACGGTGCGCGAGCGCTCGCGCGCGCGGATGAATCCTGCGGCCTCGTAGCCGTCCATGCCGGGCATCAGCACGTCGAGAAGAACGACCGCGAAGTCGTATTGCAGCATGAGCTTGAGCGCCGCCTCGCCGGATTCGGCGCAGACGACCTCGGCGATGTCCTCCAGGACCTTCTCCATGGAGAACAGGTTCCGCTCATCGTCGTCGACCACGAGGATCCGCGCCCTGCTGCGGGAGCTAAAATGCATCGAGGCGC
>JAREAF010000370.1 GCA_029240475.1 Rhodospirillales bacterium
GGCTGGCAAGCAGGAAGGAGAGCGCAATCTCGTGGAAGGCGCCCGGCTGTTCCAGATGGGGCGTGTGGCCCGACTCCTCGATGATTGCGGCGCGAGCGCCGGCGATGCGGTCTCCCATCTCGGCCCCGTGCTCCGGTGTCCGGGCCCTGTCGTGTCGGCCTTGGACGATCAGGGTCGGAACGCTGACCGAGCCGAGCCGGTCGAGCGTCCGCGAGTTCGCGTTCGATCGCGCAGCTTCCACCGCCGCACTCTGAGAGGCTTGAAGTGCAATCGCCCGAAAGCGATCCATCTCGGGCTCGGGTGGTCTGCGGTAAAAAAAGCCGTCAACTATCGGACTGACTGTTTGGAGAGACCAGGTGGACGAGGCGAGGGCGTCGGCTCTTGCCAGCGCCCCGGCCGGATCCGCCGTGTAGGCGCCCGTTGCGACGAGCAGGAGCCGGGACACGAGCGGCGGATGGCGCAGCATAAGATGCTGCGCGACCACGCCGCCCATCGACCCGCCCACCAATACGATCGGATCGAGGCCCCGCGACCTCACGAACCGCGCGAGCGCGTCCGCATAGGCTTCCATGGTGTACGGCCCCGACTCCCCGGCCGAGGCGCCAAAGCCCGGCAGGTCCGGCGCGAGCGCCTGGACGCCGATGTCGGCGAGCCGTTCGACGGTGGGCTTCCAGTACTCCGACGACTGGCAATAGCCGTGCACGCAAAGGACGGCCGGACCGCGGCCGTCCCGTTCCAGGACATGCACCGGCTAGCCTCCGCTCTTCTTCAGGTCCTGAGCCTTCTTGGCGGAAGCGGCAAGCGCCTCGGCGGGCTTGACCTGACGCAGCAGCGCGCTCTGGATCTGCTGCTGCGTGAACCGATCCCACTCGTTGTACCAGGTCGCCGTGATGTTCTCGCGCGCGTGCGAGTTGCCAAATTGCTGGCTGAGGACGTCGAGGTCGTACCCGGCCTTCTTCTGCGCCGCCTGGATGTCCGGGTCCTTGTCGAGCGACTTGAATGGATAGCCGACGCCATATTTTAGGTACCAATCCTTAGCGGAGTAGTATTCCCCCTTTGCGTCCTTGCCGCCGAGATAGCGGATCAGACGATAGGCGGCGTCCTTCACCTTGGTGTCGGAGCTGATGCCGTAGAGCCGGCTCCAGCCCATTGGCCCTTGCCCGACATCCCGCAGGCCGGGGAAGCGCATCATCTGGATGTCGCCCGCGCGCTTGCTCATCTGCGGGTTGTTCACGCGCGGGAAGACGTTGCCGACATTCGAGGTGAAGATCCCCTGCCCGCTGACGAATGCGTCGCGCGCCTGGGTCTCGTCGAGCTCTAGCCCGCGCGGGTCGAGGATCTTCCAGCTATGCATGGCCTCGACCAGCCATTCGAGCACGCCGAGCGCCGTCTTGTCCTCGCTTGGGTAGACCGGATCGAGCGCCTCGTTGAAGAGGTGGCCGCCGGAGGCGAAGACCATCGACCAGAACTCGCTCAGCCCGTCGACATTGGTCTTGAAGCCCTTGAGGATAGGGTACTGGACGGTGCCAGCCTTCTTGATCTCGAGCGCGGCGTCCTTTAGCTCGCCGAGAGTGACCGGCGCCTTCGAAACGCCCGCCTGCTGCACCGCCTTCTTGTCATACATGTAGACATAGATGTCGCCGTAATAGGGGGTGCCGTACTGCTTGCCCTTATAGAACATCGCCTCCCGGATGAACGGGAACATGTCGTCGTTGAGCTCCTTGAGCCCCGGCATGCCGTCGATCGGCTGCACCCAGCCCGCCTCAACCCAGGCGCCGAGGTTGGTGTCGCGGATGTAGAATGCGTCCCCCTGCGAGCCCGCGTTGAACAGCGCCACCATCTTCTCGTTGTAGAGCTGAAGATCGAGCGGCGTGTATTCGACCTTGATGTCCGGGTTCTGCTCCATGAAGCGCTTCACGTTCGCTTCGACCACCTGCGGCTCGAACGCCCAGCCTGCGAACTTCACCGTGGTCTGCGCGGCCACCGCCGATGTCACGAAGCTCGTGCGGGGAAACGCCGCGGCCCCGAGCAGCAGGCCCGAGCCGGCCAGGACTTGACGGCGGTAGATTCCTTTCGATCGACGGTCTCGCTTGCTCATGCTGTCCTCCTCGACGTCTCTCTTGAGTGCCTCAGTCCTTCGTAGCGCCGCTCGTCAGGCCCTGAACGATCAGCCGCTGAAAAATGAAGGCGAGCACCAGGGGCGGGATCACTGCCATGACGCCGCCGCTCGCCATCAGGGTCCGTTCCGTCGTGACGTCCGTCGCAAAGCCCGCCACCACGACGGGCAGCGTCTTTGCCGCCATGGTGCTCGTAAGGATCACGGCGAACAGATAGTCGTTCCAGGCCGTCATGAAGGCGAACATCCCGGCCGCGACGAGCCCCGGCGCCGCGGCGGGCAGCAGGATCTTCGCGACCATCTGCAGCCAATTGCAGCCATCGATCAGTGCGGCCTCCTCCAGAGAGCGCGGCACGGCCTGGAAATAGTTACGCAGGAGCCAAATCGTGAACGGGAGCGTGAAAGTGAGATAGGTTACGACCAGCGCGGCGAGGTTGTCGAGAAGGCCATAGGTCTTCATGACCAGGTAGAGCGGAACGATCAGCGCGATCCCGGGCAGCATGCGCGAGCTGAGATAGAGCATAAGCAGTGTCGTGCGCCCGCGGAAATCGTACCGCGCCAGGCTGTAGCCGGCGAGCGTCCCAAGCACGAGGTTCAGGAGCGCGGTGCCGAGCGCCGCGATGAGGGAGTTGAGCATGCCCGGCAGCATCTGGGCGGCGGCGCGCGACCCGACGATGGCGCGCGTGCCGGTCGGATCGAGGAAGATCTTGTAGTTCTCGAGCGTGGGCTCGCTCGGTATCCATTGCGGCGGCACGGAGAGCGCGTCGCGCTCATGCATGAAGCTCGTCAGCACGAGCCAGGAGAAGGGCGCGAGCAGATAGAGCGCGACTAGGAGGCCGGCCAGCACCCGCCCGATCGTCTTCGCGCGCTCGGTCGCGGTGAGCGTCATGTCTCGAACTCGCCGCGTCGGAAGAGGAGCCGGAAATAGAACAGGGCGAGGCTGAGCGTGATGATCGACACGGTCCAGGCATAGGCGTTGCCCAGCCCGAAATTCAGGCTCTCAAACGTGGTGAGAAAGGTCTGCCAGGTCAGGGTGGTGGTGGCGTTGCCGGGCCCGCCGGCGGTGAGGACGTAAATGACGTCGAAGGCGCGGATCGCGGCCATGGTCTGCAAGATGAGTACGATGAGCAGCGCCTGCGCGAGCCAGGGGAACGTCACGTATCGGAACATCTGAAGGGGCCCTGCCCCGTCGACGCGGGCGGCGTCGTAGAGCTCGTCGGGGATGCGCTGCAAAGCGGCGAGGAGCAGGATCACGGCGAGCGGAACGAGATTCCACACATCCGCCCACACCAGCGCGATGAGCGCGGAGGTCGAGTCGGAGAGCCAACCGCGGTAGTCGGACAGTAGGCCAAGGGAGACGAGGAGCCCGTTCAGGGCGCCGACTTTCGAATCGTATATCCACTGCCACATCAGCCCGTTCACCACCGGTGGGATCGCCCAGGGGATGAGGAGGAGCGTTCGGAGGAGCGAGCTGCCGGGAAAGCGCCGGTTCAGGAGCAGCGCGATCAAGAGGCCGAGCAAAGTAACCAGCGCCACCACGAGCCCGGTGAATTTCAGCGTGATCCACAAGGCGGACCAGAACTCGTCTGAGTCGAGGAGCTGCCGGAAGTTTTCGAGGCCTATGAATTCGAAGATGCGGGGGCGCTTGAGGCTGTATTTGTGAAGGCTCATCCAGGCGGAGCTGACGATCGGATAGGCGGCGAGAAGGATGAGCGCGACAAGCGCCGGGGTGTTCAGCAGGAACGCGAAGCCTGGTCGTTCATAGCCGACGCGCGTCAAAGCTTTCGTCGGAGCCGCCAGAGCGCCCTGTCGGGCCGAATCCGGCAACGCCGCTTTCGGATACGCCCTATGCATGGGCGGCACTCCATCCCAGCGTTGGCAGGCTGTCCAGAGCAGATTACACCTTTCGGCGCACGCACAGGGCCCGCTCCAATGGCGATCGTGCGAAACCGGCGGCCTGCCGGGCGAGGAACCGATGAGCGCCTATAAGTTCGGAACGGCCTATCGCCCGCTGGTGGCGGGCACGCGCCACATCGTCTCCGCCGGACATTACCTCGCCGCGCAGGCGGGTTTGATGATCCTCGAGGCGGGCGGCAACGCCATCGACGCCGGCGTCGCGGCGGGCCTCACGCTGAATGTCGTTG
>JAREAF010000371.1 GCA_029240475.1 Rhodospirillales bacterium
GTCCGCTCGGCCTTTCGCCGCTGCGAAGGCGCCTCGCCTGTCCAGCGCTTGAAGGCATGCGTGAAGGCGCTCGCCTCCTGGAAGCCGAGGAGCCAGGCAATGTGCGAAATCGAGAGCGCGGGGTCGTCGAGATAGCACTCGGCGAGGTCGGCGCGAAGCTTGTCGAGCACCTGTGCGAAAGTGAGGTTCTCAGCGGCAAGCCTGCGCGCCAGGGTGCGGGTGCTGAGATGCAGCGCCTCCGCGACCCTGCCGATCCGCGCCTTGCCATGGGGGAGGAGCGGCAGGATGGCGTTCTCGACGGCCGCGCGCAACGGACGCTGAGCGCTGCCACGACGATCGAGGGCGTCTTCCCAAAAGCGGACAAGCGCCTCGTTGAGGTACGGATCGGCGCTCACCACCGGCAGGTCGGCCGCAGCGCCCACAAAGGTCATCTCGTCATGGCCCGCGCCGAACTCGATCGACTGGCCAAGGAACTTCTCGAGAGACGCGGAGGCCGCGCAGCGGGGATGGGCGAGCCGGACCCGGATCGGGCGAAGGTGAGTGTTCGTCAGCTTGCGGAAGATGCGGACCAAGCTTGTGACCAGGAACTCCATCTGGTGGCGATCAGTATGTCGCGGCACGCCCACGTAGTCGATCCTGAACGTCAGTGCGCTTCCGCGAACGCATTTTGTCGCCAGACCCTCGTGTGCAACTGAGCTGTAGCGAGCGACGCGCCCCAGCGCCTCGCCGAGGGTCGCCGAGGAGGCTTGCACGTAATAGAGCAGGCCCAGCTCGCGCGGCTCGAAGCTCTCGGCGAGATGGAAGCCGAGGAGGGGGTCATCTAGGGCTTCCGAGGCGAGCTTTAGAAATGCGATCTGGCTTTCGGCGCCGATGCGGGCCTGCGGGTCCTCAATGCCTTGCAGCGTTAGGCCTGCGCGGCGCAGCAGGTCCTCGGCATCACCAGACCTCTTGAGGTGCTCGAAGGCGCGCCGAGTCATGTGACCCTCGGCGCTCGGAGGCAGTGGCAACGCCGGGCGGGAAGGCGGGGCTATCATCTCAGCCCGCGGGGATGCGTTGTCCTTCGCGGAAGGCGATAAGCGTATTGGCATCACGCATGGCCGGCGCTGACGGTGAACGCTCGTCGAGCATCCGCTCTCATCAGGTCTAGCTCGTCCTGAAGCGCGTTGATCGCGCCCTCCAGCTCGTCCAAGGTCATGCACTGGGGTGTCAAGCGGAGGACCCCCTCACCATCGGGACCGGCCGCCGGGAGCACCACGGAAACTCGCGGCGGCTCGTGATCCTCCTTACCGCGCTTAGTTTGCAGGGCAAAGGTGTAGAGAGCCCGCATCGTCTAGAGTCCTGTTTCCGAGCGCCGAGCTCTTTCGGCCATTCTCCTTGCAAGCCAGCCTAAGGAGGAGCTTGTTCGGAGCCTCGGCGCATTCGGAGCAATACGCTAGCGCTTTTCTGCCTGTAGTTCATCGGAAAGGTGTGGACCTGTCAGTCGCCAGCCTAGCGGGCGACCCTCTCGCCCTGGCTGATCAGCCGCTTCGGTCCGGCCGGCGGGCGGAGGCTCCTGGAAGGGCTTCTCGGGCGCCGTCGCCGCTTTCTCGCACTGGCGCGTGATCGCAAGTCTTTGGCGGGCTGGCGCAGGACCGGTGGTCCCGGCTCGAGCTAAACGATCCGCATCCCCCGCTAGGGATGTCGACAAGACCCCCAAAGGTGGCTCCCGAGTCTCCCCCTGGCGCTTATGGGTCGACCTCTGGCTGACCCCGGGATGGGCGGCGGCGGCTCCCAGTGTGCCATCTTACTGAGGGGTCGTCGCCGTTCCCAACCCAAGTTTTCCCAGTATGTCGCCCGGGCGTCGGAGCTGTCGCGAGGCTATAGCCGGCGCTCTGATCTGGCGGCGTTCTATAGCCCCGGAGAGCTTCGCGAGAGCTTAAATTCGCGCGCCATAATCGCGCTATGTCGGGGGTCGGCGCCGCCGGTCGAGGCGCGCATTGATTAGTGCCTCAGTTTATGCCCATAGGGCTGTCCTGTGTTATTGCGTCTCTCGGCTCGTCTGCATATTTTTTTGCACTAACTCCGCTTCCTGGACTCCCCATGGACCGGACTTTAGCAGACGCCATCATCCTCCATGCTCTGAGTCGCGATCCCGAGCGCGTAAGGGACGCGGTCGCCAAGGTAGCCCGCGACTTTGTGGAGAGCGGCAGCTACTCACCCGAAGAGGTCACGGCCGCCGTTGACGAGCTGCGTGACGAATTGGAGGGGCACCTTCAGCCCCTCCACTAGTCATTGTTTTGCGCGCTTCTAAGGGGCGCTGGGGTGCTTGGCGGCTACCGTCTGTGGCGGCTTGCGCCGCACGGCTGCTGCCATCTAGCCAGGACCGCAGCCCCGCTGGCGGATTTTCCTACCCCGAACGCCTCGTGTAGCCTCACGGCCGCCCGCAGGGGCAGGGCTACTTCCTTGTAAGCGGCTCATCAGCTTCTTCGCGACGACGCCCTCGAGCCCGAGCGCGCAGGCATGGCGGAACATGGCCTCGCCGGGCAACGCCCTACAAGGTGCTCTGAGAAGCGCAGCGCCGGCGATGCCCGATCAGCCGACGCTGCGCCAGATCCTGCGTGTCGAGCCAGATAATGTCCAAGGCGTAGAGGCACGCCGTGGCCTGGCCGCATCGCGGGCGAGACGCGGCTGGCGGAGCCCCGCGCCCCCCTTGCCCTGAAGCTAAGAAGTCCGTCAACCTCATCCCGCCGCTCATCATCTCAGCATAGTGATGGGGAGCCTCTATCTCGGGCCTGCGACCCCGACCGAGTCCGCTTCGCGCGCCGCTCAAAGCCGGGCTCGTGCAAGACCCGGCTCACCAGCGGCGGAGAGCGAAGCTACACCATTTCGGTCCCGTGCTACGCTGGGACGAAGTATGCACCCAGGAGCGTCACGACGGTCGATACGCTGACGAGCAGTATCGCCTCTAACCCTGTCATCACCCCACCTCATGATTCTCTTTTCTAGTGGGAAGCTACGGGTCCGAAACCAGCTGAGCTATTGTACCGAGGCGCATTGACCCTAGGGACAATGATTCAGCACCAGCCACGCCTTAGGGGCAACACGAGACGATCGGAACCGATCTTAAGCCAGCGGCAATTTGACTCGAAAGACTGCGCCCTTCTCGCCGTTTCGGTTGTCCACCTCTATGCGACCGTTATGCGTCTCAACGATTGTGCGCACGATGGAAAGACCCATGCCCATTCCGTGATCTTTCGTGGAAAAGAATGGATCAAAGATTTTTTTTGCAGCCTCCGGGGATACGCCCGGCCCGGTGTCGGCAATCGAGACTTCGGCGAAATTCCCAGTTCGTGTCGTCGCCACCGTCACGGCTTTCTCTGGCTCTGACGTATCCGATGTGGCATCAAGCGCATTCAGGATCAAATTAGATAAGACCTGCTGCAACTGAATTGGATCGCCATTGATCGGAAGGGGCGCTCCATTCGGTTTGCTTCGCAAGGCTATGTCGCGCGACCTTGCCTCTGGAGACAGGAATTTGACTGTTTCGGCAACCTGATCGTTCAAATCAAAGTTCTTCCTTTCAAAGGGAGCCTTCTTCATGAAGTTGCGCAGACGCCCTATTACTTCCGTAGCTCTGCTATTGTCGCGCTGTATGTCGTCAACAATCTCTCCCATCTCGTTCAGATTCGGATATTGCGATTTCAGCATTATTTTTGCGGTTTCGGTGTTGTTTAGGATTGCTCCTAGCGGCTGGTTAATTTCGTGTGCAATTGAGGCAGCCATTTCGCCCGCAGTGGAAAAACGGTTGACGTGCGCTAGCTCCACCATCCGTTGCCGCGAGTCCATTTCCGCCGTCTGACGACGATGCCGTTCGAGCAGAAGGAGCGTAATAAGACCAGCTTGAAACAAGAGCACGGTCAAGGCACTCAGAATTGGCCAGCGGTAGGTTTCCCAGGGCGAGGGCGGCTTGTAGAAAACCGTGCTTCCAGGCGGCAGGTCGCTCTCGCTGATCCCAAATCGCTGCATCAGCCGCCAGTCGTATTTCGGCGGTGAGAGTGGGAGTGGTGGCGTCTTGATGTCGCCGGCCTTTTCGCCGTCGAGGATGCGAACGGCCACCTCCGCCGTCGTTTTGGCTACCTCAGTCCTGGTCTGCATTGGACCCCCGAGAATCGCCTCGCCGAGGTGATACGGCGAGAGGTTCTCCCTCGTCTCGCCGGGCGGGTGCAATTCAAGTGGTACAATGAGATGTCCTTCGAAGATATTCTCAAGGATGCTGCT
>JAREAF010000372.1 GCA_029240475.1 Rhodospirillales bacterium
GGTCGCGTCCTCCAAGCCGAGGATCAGAAGCCGGCCGGTGCGGGTCATGGCGCGGACGCGAACGCATATCGCGTCTCCAGGCGGGCCGTCCGCGTCATGCACGATCGCCCGTCCGCGCCAATGGCGGAGTCTTCCGCGCTCCCAGTAAAGCACGGTGCAATCCGAGAACCGCCCGGCCCAGTCCTTGGCGACGAAGTCGAGGCTCTCGAGTTCCGGATGCACGATCTCATGCCCGGGCACACTCCGTTTCCTGAGCGCGCCCCGGCAGCAGCGAATCTCGACGGCCTGGGACCCCTCCTGCAGGACCAGGACGATTTCCGACCGCGAGAAGATCCGCGAGGCTTGCCGCACGGCGTCCTCGGGCTTGGCAAAACCCTCGCTCTGCGCAGGGAAGGCGAGCCGCCTCAGGTCTCGATGCAGCCGCTGCAGCCGGAATGCGAGATAAACCAGCAGCCCTGCGGTGGCCCCGAGATAGACCGCCCGCAGCACGATACGCCTCAGGTCCGGGGGCGTGGGATCGACCAGGAGGACCGCACCGGAATAGATGAGGACGACGGCTGCCGCCGTTAGAACCGCCCCTGCCCAGCCCCATTGGATGGTGGCGCCCAGCACTGCCAGGATGAGGAACAGGAAGAAGGGGCTGAGCGGGCCCTCGGTCAGGATCATCAGCGCCGCGAAGGCGACCAGGTCGTTCGCGTGCGACGCAATCGACCAGCCGGAGCCCAGCGCCGGCCGCATGCGGCTGAGCGCGAACACGGCCCCGCAGAAGAGCAGATACCAGGCGAAGATGGCGTAGACCGGCGCGCTCTCGGCGCTGATCCGGTCAGTCAATGCGAACAGGAGCGCGGTGGAGACGGCGATCAGGAGCCGGACGGTGGACAGCAGCTTGAAGGCGCGCCGACTATACAGCTCCGACAGGATCTCGGGCGCGTGATCGATATGCGCAGCTGCCATGCCCGTGCCTCCAACGGTCCACTAAGACCGCCGACGGGATTTCCGGAAATAATAGAAGCCATCGGCTGCGCGCCCGCCTCATCCATTTGCATGATGCCGCGCCGCCACAGACATGGGCGGCGCCATGCAGGCGCCGTGGCGATCACTCCAGGTTCTGGACCTGCTCGCGGAGCTGCTCGATCGCCGCCTTGATGGCAAGTCCGATGCGGGTCAGCTCCAGGTCCGAGGATTTGGAGCAGAGCGTGTTTGCTTCTCGATTCAGCTCCTGGCAGAGGAAATCCAGCCGCCGTCCGACGGGGCCACCCTCGGCGAGGAGTCCCCGCGCCGATTGCGCATGAGCCTGCAGCCGATCCAGCTCCTCGGTCGCATCCGCGCGGTGGACCAGGAGCGCCGCTTCCTGCGCGAGGCGCTCCTCCGGCAGCGCAGGGGAGGCTTCCAGGAGCTCCGCCACCATCTCGCGCAGCCGCCTGCGCAGAGTTTCGGGCTGGAGCGCGGCCACCTGGCGCGCCTCGGCCGTCCTGGACGCGATCTCGTCCAGCCGCTCCTGGACGAAGGCGGCGAGCGCCACCCCTTCGCTGCGCCTCATCGCCAGCATCGCCTCCAGCGCGTTGGAGAACCCCGCCCAGACGGCGCTCTCCTGAGCCTCGCGCCGGGAGGGGTCCTCGATCTCCTCCACCGTTTCCAGGACCCCGCGCAGTCCGAGCAGCCCATCCATGCGCGGCGGGTCCGCCTCGATCTGCGCGTCCAGCTCACGAACGAGCTGCAGAATCTGCTGCAGGGCCTCGGTATTGATCCTGAATCGGCTCTGACCGGCGGTCCGCGTCACGGTCAGCGCGGCCGTCACGGAGCCCCGCGAAAGGCGGGCTCCGATTTCCTTGCGCAACCTCGGCTCCAGCCCCTCGAAGCCCGGCGGCAGGCGCAGCCTCAGATCGAGCCCGCGATTGTTGACGCTGCGCAGCTCCCAGGCGAAGGCGAGGCCCTCCGCCTCGCCGTCCAGCCGCGCGAACCCGGTCATGCTGGCCACTGGCTGCATCTTTTCTACCCTTCTTGTGGCGCCGTTCGGCCGCGCGGCACTATAGCGGGCGCGCAACTTGAGGGGGAGCCGGTAGATGCGCCACCCACACGCGATCCTGATCACGGGCGCCAGCAGCGGCATCGGCGAGGCGCTGGCCCGGCGCTATGCGGCCAAAGGCGTCTCTCTGGCCTTGACCGGCCGCGACCGCACTAGGCTGGATGCCGTCGCCGAGAGCTGTCGTTCCCGCGGCGCGGCCGTGCTGGCCGAGACCGTCGACACCACCGACGGCCCGGCGATGGAGCGCTTCGTGGCGGCCGCCGAGGCGTTCGCTCCGCTGCAGCTGGTGATCGCTAACGCCGGGATCTCGGGCGGCACCGGCTTTGCCGGGGAAGGGCCCGAACAGGCGCGCCGGATCTTCGCGGTCAACCTCGATGGGGTGCTCAACACCGTGCTGCCGGCGCTGCCCCATCTGCGCAAGCGGCGCCGCGGCCAGATCGCGCTGATGAGCTCGCTCGCCTCCTTCCGCGGCTTTCCGGGCGCTCCCGCCTACTGCGCCTCGAAGGCGGCCGTGCGCGTCTGGGGCGAAGGGCTGCGCCCTCTGCTGGGCGCCGAGGGGATCGGCGTCTCCGTGATCTGTCCGGGCTTCGTCACCTCGCGCATGACCGAGCGGAACGCCTTCCCGATGCCGTTCCTGATGGACAGCGCACGGGCCGCGCGGATCATCGCTGAGGGCCTCGCCGCGAACCGCGCCCGCATCGCCTTTCCGCTGCCGATGCGCCTCAGCGCCTGGATGCTGGCGGCGCTGCCGCCCGGTTTGACCGATCCGGCGATGGGGCGGCTCCCGAAGAAGCGGGCGAGGGGGGAGCGTTGAGCGAAGGCTACTGCGACCCGTTCTGCAGCTTGCGCCACTTGGCGACGTTGCGGTTGTGCTCATCCAGCGTCGCGGCGAAGGCGTGACCGCCGGTGCCGTCGGCCACGAAATAGAGCTCGTTGGTCGCGGGCGGGTTCAACACCGCCTCAATCGAGGCGCGGCCGGGATTGGCGATCGGCCCCGGCGGCAGGCCGGGGATGCGGTAGGTGTTGTAGGGGTGGTCGGCATCGAGATCGGCGCGCGTCAGGCGGCGTCCGAGGATGCCCTCGCCATTGGCCACCGAGGCGGCCTTGCCGCCGGTAAGGGCGTAGATCACCGTCGGGTCCGACTGCAGCGGCATGCCGCGCCTCAGGCGATTGACGAATACGGCGGCGACCCGCGGACGCTCGGCCGCGACCCCGGTCTCCTTCTCCACGATCGAAGCGAGCGTGACGGCCTCCTCCGCGCTGTTCAGCGGCAGCTCGGGCGCGCGCTTGGCCCAGAGCTCGGCCAGCGCCGCTTCCATGCCCGCGCGCATGCGCTGGATGAGCGCCTCGCGGCTGTCGCCGAGCGTGAAGGAATAGGTCTCGGGCAGGAGCGAGCCTTCCGGCGGCACGGCGGCGACCTCCCCCGCCAGCCCATCGGCGGCGGCCAGCAGCTCGACGACCTGCGCGGCGGTGAGGCCCTCGGGGATCGTCACCTGGCGCTGCACGACCTCGCCCGACGCGAGTTTCTCCAGCACCATCTGCGGGGAGACATGGGCGGGGAACCGGTACTCGCCCGCCTTCAGCGAGCGGCCTTCGCCGAACAGCCGCACGCCCACACGCAAGGTCCAGGGGTCGGGCAGCACGCCCTCCTCGGTCAGCTGCTGGGCGATCGTGTTGACCCCCGCGCCGCGCTCGATCACCACCGTGCGGTCCTCTGTAAGCGGGCCGGGCCCGGTGTAGCGCTGCCAGGCCCAGCCTGCAGCGATGGCGCTGGCTACGCCGAGCACGAGGACGAGGAGAATGAGGCGGAGGAGAAACCGGAGCATGCGGTGGGCGCGCCCGGTCCCTGTCCCTAGGGCGCCGCGGTGAACACCAGGCTGGCGTTGGTGCCGCCGAAGCCGAAGGAATTGGAGAGCGCAGCCCGCACCTTGCGCTGCTTGGCCTCCTTCGGCACCAAGTCGATGTCGCAGCCTTCGGAGGGATTCTCCAGGTTCAGGGTGGGCGGAACCACCTGGTCTCGGATCGAGAGGATGGAATAGATCGACTCGACGCTGCCCGCCGCGCCGAGCAGATGGCCGATCGCCGATTTGGTCGAGGACATGCTGACCTTGTAGGCGGCGTCGCCGAACAGCCGCTTGACCGCGCCCAGCTCGATCTCGTCGCCCAGCGGCGTCGAGGTGCCGTGCGCGTTGACGTAGTCGATGTCCTCGGGGTTGAGCTTGGC
>JAREAF010000373.1 GCA_029240475.1 Rhodospirillales bacterium
CAGGCGGACCGAGACGATGGGGCTGGGTTCCGCGCATAGCGTGAAGCCCAGTTCCGTCAGCGCCGAATGAAACCGCCGCGCGTTCCGCCACAGATTCTGCATCAGCTCGGGGCGGGTCTCGACCTGCCGCAAGGCGGCGAGGCAGGAGGCGACCACCGAGGGCGGCAGCGAGGCCGTGTACATGTAGGGGCGGCAGGCGATGCGCAGCACCTCGAAATCCGGGTGATCCGAGGCGCAGTACCCGCCGATCGCGCCGAGGCTCTTGCTGAAGGTGCCGACCACGAAGTCGACCTCTCCTTCGCACCCGTCCGCCTCCCCAAGCCCGCGTCCCCGCTGCCCGAGCACGCCCAGCGAATGCGCTTCGTCGATCAGGAGATAGGCGCCATGCCGGCGCTTCACCTCGACGAAGTCGAGAAGCGGCGCGCGATCGCCGAGCATGCTGTAGATGCCCTCGATCACGATCAGCTTCTCGCCTTTCTCGCCCGACAGCCGTTCAAGCCGCCGGTCGAGGTCCGCCGCATCGTTGTGGCGGAAGCGGATGACGGTGGCATTCCCCATCTTCAGCCCGTCATAGATGCTGGCGTGGCAGTCGGCGTCGAGGAGCACGTAGTCCTCGGGGCCGACGACCGTCGAGAGGATGCCGAGATTGGCCTGGTAGCCGGTCGTGAAGAGCATGGCCGAGCGGCGCCCCAGGAACTTCGCGAGGGCCTGCTCTATCTCGCCATGGACACCATAATTGCCGTTGGCGATGCGCGATCCCGTCGTGCCGGTGCCGTCGCGATCGAGGGCGTCCTTGGCCGCCTGGATGCAGGCGGGATCGAAGGTCAGGCCAAGATAGTTGAAGGTGCCGGCGAGGATCGTGGGCCGGCCGCCGATGAGAGCCTCGGTTGGCGAGAGCACCCTGTCCACCGGGACGCCGAACGGGCTCGCGCCATTGCCGACGAGGCCCCGCAGCGCGCCGCGCAGCGGAGCGAATTTCTCGAACAATCCCCCGCTCATCGCCGCCGCGCCTCGATGCGCTGCACGAGCTTGGCCAGATCGCCGATGGTGGAGACTTCGGGCAGGAGGTTCATCGGGACCGAGATGTTGAACCGGTCCTCCAACTCGAACATCAGCTCCATCACCGCAAGCGAGTCCAGATTGAGGTCGCGGTTCAGATCGGTGGACTCCGTCAAGGTCCGCCCTGATTTCGCGTGCGGCTCGAGCCTCCTGAAGATGTCCTTCAGGATCGTCTCGTAGCTGGTGCCGGTCTCGGCCATGAGCCTGGGCTGTTCCTTCATCGCCTGCATGAACGGCAATCACCCCTCTTCGCTTCGCCCCGCCCGGTTTTTACACGAGCAGGCCCATCCTCACCAGCCGTACGTCCCGTTGCGGGTCGAATTCTTTGCTATTTCAGCCATCCGTGCGCCCGATACCAGGCGACCGCGTCCACGAAGCCCTCGACGAGGGCGTAATGCGCGCGCCATTGAGTGATCTCGCCCAGCCGCGAGTCCCGGCACACCCAGTCGGGATGGCGCAGCTCGTTCACCTTGTCCGGGCGAAGCAAGGTCGCTTTTCCGCTGAGGCGCGCCGAGGCCAGCGCCGCGCTCGCGAGCAGCCGAAGCGGCAATGGCGCGATCGGGATTTGCCGCGGGGTTCGGCCCACGGCCGATCCCAGCGCCGCCGCGATGTCCCGCCAGCCATAGCCGCCCGGCGTGCCGTCATACAGCTCGAAGACGCCCTGCGGTAGCGTGGGCGCGGCCAGGCACGCGCCGACCGCTGCGGCGAAATCGGCGACATGGATGAAGGAGAGGCGCGCTTCCGGAGGGCCGGGGATCGGAAAAAAGCCGAACCGCGCGGCCCTGAACATGGGCAGCGTCTCGCGATCGCCGGGCCCGTAGACGACGGGCGGCCTCAGGATCGTCAGCGAGTCTCCAAGCCGGTCCAGCACCTCCGTCTCGCCGGCGCGCTTGCTGGCGGCATAGGCGGACAGAAGGGGCGAACGTGCGGCGATCGAGGAGATCAGGACGAAGCGCCTGACGCCCTCCTGGAGTGCGGCCTGCGCAACCGCTGCGGCGCCGTCCCGATTCACCCGGGCGAATTCCTGCGCGTCGATGGCCTTGATGGCGCCGGCGGCATGCACGACCATCTCCGCGCCCTCGACGAGGCGGGCCAGCGCTTCGGGATCGCCCAGCCCACCCGATATGGCGGTCGCCCCCTCCGCGAGCGCAGGGAGGGCCGCCGTCCGGCGCGCGAGCAAGCGCAAGCGGTAGCCTTTGGCCGAGAGGTGCCGGGCGATGGCGCCGCCGACGAACCCGGTGGCGCCGGTCAGCGCGACCGTCGCGCCCATCGATTCGCCTATTCGGCGGCGAGAGACTCCGCGGGCGCGGCCGGCGTGTATAGGCCCGCTAGATAATACTGCTTCGCCTTGGACCGGCTGAGCTTGCCCGAGGAGGTCTGCGGCAGGGACCGCGGCGGCACCGGAATCACCGCGCAGTCGAGCGCGGCAGTGCGGTTCACGACGCCTTTGATCTCGCGCGAGAGCGCTTCGATCTCCGTCGTGTCCGCAGTGCGGCACTGCACCAGCACGATGACGGCTTCGCCCGCGCCCGACTCATCGATCGAGAAGGCCGCCACATCGCCCGATCGCAGTCCGGGAAGCTGCTCCACCGCCCATTCGATGTCCTGCGGCCAGATATTCCGGCCATTGACGATGATGAGGTCCTTGGAGCGTCCGGTGACCACCACCGACCCGTCGATCATGTAGCCCATGTCGCCGGTGTCGAGCCATCCATCCTCGGTGATCACCTGCCGCGTCGCCTCCGGCTGGTTGAAGTAGCCGGCCATGAGGCTGGGACCCTTGATGAAGATGCGGCCGACCCGCCGGTCGGGCAGGGGGCTGCCATCCTCGCCCCGGACTTCGAGCGCATGCTCTGGCAGCGGCTTGCCGCAGATCGCGAAGGCGCGGCTCTCGGGTCCGTCGGCGGCGGGCTGCGCGATGCTTTCGTCGGCCAGCTTGCGCCGGTCCACCCGATCGGTTTCGATGCCGCGCCCGAGCGGCGCGAAGCTCACCGCCAGCGTGTTCTCCGCCAAGCCGTAGCTGGCGACGAAGGCGGTGCGGCGAAAGCCGTGCGGGGCGAAGGTTTGCGAGAAGCGCGCGAGCACGTCCGGCCGAATCATGTCGCCGCCGATTCCAGCCGCGCGCCAGCTCGACAGGTCGAGGGACAGATCGGACACGCGCTCGGCGCGGCGGACGCAGATCTCATACCCGAAGCTCGGGCTGTAGGAGATGGTCGCCCGATTGCGGCTCATCAGCTCCAGCCAGACCAGCGGCCGGCGCGCGAACTCCTGGGACGGCAGGAAGTCCACCGAGCATTGCGCGACCAGGGGCGACACCACGAACCCGACCAGGCCCATATCGTGGTAGAGCGGCAGCCACGAGACCGAGCGATCCTCCGGGCCGACCTTCAGGCCGGAGCCGGCATTGTGGCTGGCATTGCTCATCAGCGCCCGCATCGGCACCGCGACCCCGAGCGGGAAGCGCGTGCTGCCGGACGAATATTGCAGATAGGAGAGGTCGCCTGCTCCGAGCGGGCGCAGCGCGCGCATGCTTTCCGGCAGGTCGGCGAGGCTCTCCGGCGTGCCGGCATGAACGAGATCGAGACCCTCTGCGGCCGCTTCGAGATACCCGGCCATCTCGGCCGATGCGAAAGCGGCGCGGGCGCCGGCGCCCTCGATCTGGCGGCGCAGCTGCTGCAGATAGCCCTGGCGCGCGCCCAGGCCAGTCGGCAAGGGCAGGGGCACCGGGATCAGCCCGGCATACTGGCAACCGAAGAACAGGGTGAGGAACTCGGGCGTCGTCTCGGCCAGCAGCGCAATGCGCTCGCCCCGCGCCAGTCCCAGGGAGGCCAGCCGGCGGGCGGCGACCTCGGCGCGGCCGCGCAGCTCGAAATAGGGAAGGGTGCCGACCAGCTCGCCGCGCCCGGAATAAAAATTGTACCCGGTATCGCCTTTGGCGGCGTAATCCAGCGCCTCGACCAGGCTCGCGAATCCGCCCACGCGCTGACGCAGGTGAGCGTTGCGCGTCGGCGTCGAACGCAGCGCATGGGGGCGCCTGACGTCGAGATCGCAATCGCCGGCGAGAGGCGCCGTCGCCAGTGCTGTCCGGTTCGGCGTCATTCCGCTCGGCTCTCCTGCATCGCAGACAGGGCTAACCCCTTTGACTTTTCAGCGCTGCGGCGTAATTTCCTTTCCGCCGCTGTC
>JAREAF010000374.1 GCA_029240475.1 Rhodospirillales bacterium
TAGGCATCGGTCGCGGTGGCCACCTCGTAGCCCTTCTCGCGTAGGAAATCGGCGATCTCCGCGCATTGGGCCGCGTCATCCTCGACCACCAGAACAACGTCCCCTTCGTGATGCGTCGGCTGCAAGTCCCCCCTCCTCCTCATATTCGGAGGTTGCTCGGGAGGACAACGCCGCCCCCCACGTCAAGGATGCCGCCGGGAATCTCCCGGGGCTCCAATCCGCACCTTGTCCGTGGTCCAATCATGCCGCGAAACGGTTAAGGCGGAGCGCGCAAGAGCGCGTCGGCAGGGCCGCCGCACTTCCGAGCGTACCTGCCCACCTCCTGCGATTGCCGATGTTTTCGGATTCCCTCGCAAAGCTCCTTCATTGCTGAACGACCCGCAACTGCCCTTTGGAGGGAGAATGAGGCAAGCCGGCCGCGGCCCGCCCGCGGGAACAGTCCATGCGCGGAGCCCGTTGATGCTGGCGGCCCAGCGCCGCGACACAAGCTCACGGGCAATGCTCAAGCGCAACACGACGACGGCAAGGCCAGCGGTGGCCAACGCTGCCGCCGCCAGCTTCGGCGCGGCCAAGCGCATCGCTCGGCCCGGCGACACCTGCTGGCGCCGCGAGCGGGCCGACCGGGCCGCCTTTCTTGTCGACTCGGCGGACTATTTCCGGGCGCTCAGATCGTCGATCATCAAAGCGGAGCGGTCGGTCGCGCTGCTCGGCTGGGACGTGCACTCGAAGACGCCGCTCATCCCGGGGGACCCGGACCGCGTCGCGGCCGACGGCTGGCCGGTGCGCTTCGGGGATCTGCTGCTGGAGGCGGTCAAGCGCAACCGCAGGCTCCAGATCTACGTGCTCAGCTGGGATTTCGCGGTCGTGTTCGCGCTCGATCGCGAGATACTGCCGCTCTACCGGCTGCCCTGGACGTCGCACCGTCGGCTGCGCCTCGTGCTCGACGCGGATCATCCGCCCGCGGCCTCGCACCACCAGAAGGTCGCCGTCATAGACGACAAGGTCGCCTATTGCGGCGGCATCGACGTGACCACCAGCCGCTGGGACACCCGCGAGCATCCGGCCGATCCCTCCAAGCGCCTGAACCCGGATGGCCGCACCTATCGACCGTTCCATGACGTGCAGATGGTCGTGGACGGGCCGGCGGCCGCTGCGCTCTCCGAGCTCTCCCGCACCCGCTGGCGCCGCGCCACGGGCCGCCGCCGGCGCGCGGTCGTCACCAAGGGCGATCCCTGGCCGACCGGAGTGGCGCCCGACCTTGCGGAGGTGATGGTCGGCATCGCCCGGACCGAGCCCGCCTACCGGAAGCGTCCGGAGATTCACGAGGTCGAGCGGCTTTACGTCGCTTCGATCGAGAATGCGCGGCGGCTCGTCTACATAGAAAATCAGTATTTCACCTCCACCTCCGTGGCGGATGCGATTGCCGCCAGCCTATCGCGCCCCATAGGGCCCGAAATCGTCATCGTGCTGCCCTATACCTGCATGGGGTGGCTGGAGGAGACGGCCATGGGCGTGGGGCGCACCCGGATCCTGCGGCGGCTGCGCCAACTGGACAGGCACGGCCGCCTGGCCGTGTATTACCCGCAGCTTCCAGACCGGCCGCCCGAGGCGCTCTCGGTCCATTCGAAGCTCATGGTGGTGGATGACAGTCTGGCGCGGGTCGGCTCCTCGAACCTCTCGAACCGGTCCATGTCGCTCGACACCGAGTGCGACCTGGTCATCGAGGCGGAGGGACGCGAGGACATCAGTGAAGGCATCCTCCGCTTCCGCAATGGCCTCATCGCCGAGCATTCAGGCTGCACGATCGAAGAGGTCGAAGAGGCCTTCGCCAACCATTCCTCCGGGATCGAAGCCATCGAAAGCCTTAGGCGCCCCGGCCGCGCGCTCGAGCCGCATACGAACGAGGTCTCCCCGGCCCTCGACAGCCTGACGCCGGACTACTCGATCATCGACCCGCCGCGCTCGACCGCGCCGGAGAGCCTGGCGGCGCTGCTGCGCCACGAGGAGGAGGAGGCCGCCCTGCACCCGCGCGACCGCCGGCGCATCGCATGGCAGTGGCGCCCCGCCCTTTCCGCCCTGCTGCTCTTCATGCTCGCCGCCCTATGGGCAAGCTCGCCGCTCGCCGAGCGCTACGACATGGGCACCACCCTCGACATCATTCAGCGCTCGGGCGACCATCCGAGCGCGATCCTGTTCGTCGTCGGCTTCTACTTGTTGGCGGGACTGACCTTGTTTCCGATCACCGTCCTGAATTTCGCCGCGGGCATCCTGTTCGGCCCGTTCTGGGGATTCGTGAACGCCTTCGCCGGCTCGATGGCCAGCGCCTGCTTCCTCTACTCGATGGGCGAGCATCTGGGCCGGACGCGGGTGCGGCGATTGGCCGGCCCCTGGCTGAACCAGATCAGCTGCCATATCGGAGGGCGCGGCTTCTTCACGGTCCTGCTGCTGCGGCTCGCCCCCATGGCTCCATTCTCGACCGTCAACCTCGTGATCGGCGCCAGCCGCATAGGATTTCGCAGCTTCCTCGCCGCGACCTTGATCGGCCTTGCGCCGGGCGTGCTGGCGCTTGCGGTGTTCGGGGACCAGTTCGAGAACCTGCTGAGGCGGCCGAGCCTTCTGAACATATGGCTGCTGCTCGTGGCCACGGCGATCATCGCCTTCGTGGCATGGAGCACCAAGACCTGGGTTGAGCGCCGGCCGGCGCGGAGGCCGGCCGGGTGATCCGGCAGTCGCTTCGGGTCGCCACATACAATGTGCATGGCTGCGTAGGGTTCGACGGCCGCTACGATCCCGAGCGCGTGGGCGCCGTGCTGCGCGAGCTGGAGGCCGACATCGTCGGGCTGCAGGAGGTCGACAACCACAGGCCCCAGCGGCAGGGCATGCACCAGCTTGAATTGCTCCGACGGGCGTCGGGGCTCATGGCCGTGCCAGGGCTGAACATCAGCTCCAAGCGCGGGGAGTACGGCAACGCGCTGCTGACCCGGCTGCCGGTCGCCGATGTCCGCCGGCTCGATCTCAGCGTGGCGGGGCACGAGCCCCGCGGCGCGATCGACGTTGACCTCGTCGGCCCGGAGGGCAGGCTGAGGGTCATCGTCACCCATCTCGGGCTGCGGCCATCCGAGCGCCGCCAGCAGGTCGCCGGGATTCTCGATGCGCTCAACCCCGGACCGGAGCCCTGGCCCCCGACCCTCCTTCTCGGCGACATCAATGAGTGGATGCCGAGCGGGGGCGTCCGGGTCCGCGCGCTGACGGGCCGCTTCGCGGCGGACTATCGGGGCCGCAGCTTCCCCGCGCCATGCCCCGTGTTCTTCCTGGACCGCATCTTCGCCCATCCGAGGCCGGAGCGCGCGCGGTTCACGGTCCATCGCAGCCGTCTGGCGCGATGGGCTTCCGACCATCTGCCGGTCCTCGGCGAATTCAGTTGGGGCGAGGCGACCATTGCCGGTTGACCGCGGCAAGCGACTGGGCAAGTCTTCACCCATGCGATTGACGAGGAGCGAGCGGAGGGACGGCGCCATGGACGTGCCCCCCACCTCTGTGCTGCCGATTGTGGGGCGGCACAGGCTGCATATCGAGCAGTCGCCAAAACGGGTGCGGGTTGAGTTCGCCGGCACGGTGGTGGTCGACAGCTTCGCGCCCCTGCTGGTGCTCGAGAGCACCTACCTTCCGGTCTATTACTTTCCGTTCAGCGACATCCGCACCGAGTTCCTGGTCGAGAGCTCCCATCGGACCGTCTGCCCCTACAAAGGGGAAGCGCGCTACTGGCACGTCCAGGTCGGCGAGAGGCGCTCGGAGAACGCGGCCTGGGCATATCTGGAGCCGATCGAGTCCGCGGCGGCGCTGGCCGGCCACGCGGCCTTCTACTGGGACAGAATGGACCGCTGGCTGGAGGAGGATGAGGAGGTCATCCGCCATCCGCGCGACCCCTATCATCGGGTCGACGTGGTGCAAAGCCGCCGAACCGTTGAGGCGGTTCTCGCCGGCCGCGTCCTGGCGCGCAGCAACTCGGCCTATTTCTTATTCGAGACAGGGATGCCGACCCGGTACTATCTCCCAAAACAGGATGTCAGGATGGACCTGCTCCTGGAGAGCCGGACCCGCACGCAATGCCCCTACAAAGGGTCGGCAAACTACTGGTCGGCGGTGCTGGACGGAAAGACCTGGGCCGACATGGCCTGGTCATATGATGATCCGCTGCCGGAATGCCCCCGCATCAAGGAGCATGTGAGCTTCTATGCCG